>JAZKAG010000098.1:2085-2363 GCA_040389265.1 Acidobacteriota bacterium | reverse complement strand
CGATGCGGCAGTGGGGCAAAAGAAATTTGAAGTTGAACGCGGAATCAGAGGAAAAAGCTATGGCTACCAAGCGTAAATCGAAAGGCGCCTACATGATTTCCTCGGTGGCGGAGATGTACGGCATCCATCCTCAAACGCTGCGGCTGTATGAGCGCGAGGGGTTGCTGAAGCCGTCGCGCACCGAAGGAAACACGCGCCTCTATACGGAAGAAGACCTGGAGCGGCTGGAATTTATTTTGAACCTGGCGCGCGATCTGGGCGTGAACATCGCTGGAATT
>JAZKAG010000098.1:0-2075 GCA_040389265.1 Acidobacteriota bacterium | reverse complement strand
CGAGAACGTGTTGTTCGCCAACTCCCCGGCGGAGTTCGTGTTGCAGATGCGGGAACGCATGGAAGAAATGAACCGGCAGATGCAGAGCTTCGTCGATTATGTGCGGACAGAAATGCTGACGCGCGTTCCCCATGGAAGCGCCTCGGCGGAGCAGGGGCTGGTGCCGATGCGTCGTCCGGTCATCGTCCCGGTACCGCCGCGCGACTCCAGGAAACACTCTTAACTAAACACCTGGTGAAGGCCGCCTCGCCGCACTTATGCCGGCGGCGGCCACGCAAAACCTTCGCAATCCTGCCGCCCATCTTCTATCATCTGTTCTGCCATTCATGAAAATCCTGCTTGATTTCGTGCTGGGAGTCGGTCTGTTCGGCATCGTCACCTCCAGCGTTTACACGGCGCTGGCGTTGCTGGCTATCCGCCGATTCAGGCGACGAGAGGTTGACGGTTCTGCGGCGGCTTTTACGCCGGCGGTCAGCCTGCTGAAGCCGTTGCATGGAGCCGAGCCCGACCTGGAAGTCCACCTGGCGACTTTTTTTCAGCAGGAGTATCCCACGTACGAAATTCTGTTTTGCGCGCGGCAGCCGGACGACGCGGGATTGGTAGCCGCTCGAAATGTGGCGGCGCGATTTCCCAACGTGCCGGTGCAGTTTCTATCCAGTGGCGAACCTACAATGCCGAATGCAAAGATCTTGTCGCTTGAAAAGATGGCTGCGGCTGCAAAGTACGATTTGCTGATGGTCAGTGACAGCGATGTCCGGGTTGATCGCAATTACGTGCGGGACGTGATGGCACCATTCGCCGATGCCAGCGTCGGAGCCGTGACCTGCCTGTACCGGGGTGTGGCGGCGCAGGGCGGCCTGTGGTCGCGGATCGAGGCCGCCGCCATGTCCGTGGAAATGACCGCCGGCGTGCTGGTGGCCGACATGCTGGAAGGGATGAAGTTCGCTCTCGGGCCGACCATGGCGATTCGGCGGTCGTGCCTGAATGAAATCGGCGGATTTTTGCCGATGGGCGACTACTGTGCCGACGATTTTCTGTTGGGAAATTGGGTGGCCGAACGGGGTCACACTGTGGTCTTGTCACGCCACGTGATCGATCATGTGGTTTTGCATGCCGACTTCTGGCCTTCCATGCAGCACCAGGCTCGATGGATGAAGAGCACCCGCTTTTCGCGGCCCAAAGGCCATCTCGGCACCGCCCTCACATTTAGCGTGCCCTTTGGACTGTTGACGGCGGCCGCTCTCTGCGGCCTGAGACCGATCCATTGGCTTCTATGGGCTGGCGCGGCATTGCTCTGGACCATTGGCTCCCGCATGACGCTGGCCTTTGCCATCAGCCGCAACGTTGTACGGGAAAAATCGGCTTTGGCAAGCGTGCTGCTCTATCCGGTTCGCGACCTGCTGGGCATCCTGTTTTGGGCCGCCAGCTACTGCAGCCGCAACGTGCTGTGGCGGAATGAAGTTTATCGCCTGGGGACCGGCGGGCGGATGCGTCGCGTTCGCCGATGACCCTGTGGCACCACGCGACAGTGTAGAAATGGAACATGCGGAGATGGCTTTCTTCTCATCTGGCACGATTTATTTTTCTCTCGCTTGTCACCGGTTCACCTGGACTGGTCCAGGCGCAACAACTTCCAACATTGCGAGCGCACACCAACCTGGTGCTGGTTCCCACCCTGGTGGAAACCAAGGCCGGCGAGCCGGTCTTCAACCTGACCGCGAAGGATTTCGTGGTCACGGATAACGGAGTCGAGCAGAAGATTCAACTCGACACGGAGACCTACGGGCAACCGATTTCTATCGTGGTGCTGCTGCAGGTCGGACGTTCCGCGGTGCGCGAGTTCGAAAAATATCAAGGTCTGCCGACCATGGTGGATGCACTGGCGGGTGACACTGTTCATCGCGTCGCAGTGGTGGAGTTCGACAGTCGGCCGCGGATGCTGCAGGACTTCACCAGCAATCCCAGCACTGTCGAAAGAGCCATTTATAGCATTCAACCCGGAGATGACGGCGCAGCGATTTTGGACTCCGTGTGGTATGCGGTCGATATGCTGCGCGACGAACCGGCGCAGCCAG
>JAZKAG010000097.1:0-8263 GCA_040389265.1 Acidobacteriota bacterium | reverse complement strand
ATGCCGCTGTCGATGCTGATCGTTTCATTTGGAGTCGGTGAAACGATCTGGAGCCCATTGACGAGGGGCTTGACGGTATAAGTGACAGCGGTTTGATGAATCACCTTATAGGCGGAATCCAAATCGAGAACCGTGGTTGTGTGATTTCCCGCCGCCAGATTGTAAACAGCATCCACTTGGGTGCCATACACCCCGAGCTTGACTCCATTGTCCCAAACTTGAGCTTGGCTCACCGTTTGGCTCTCCGATGCGGTGGCCATCAGATGCACGGATCCAACGATTGTCGCTCCACTCCCAGGCGAGGAAATAGCAATCCCGTCTGACTTGGTGGGTGAACTACCGTCTGTAAAAAAGTCCGACATCGGCGTGGCATTTTGCGCGGCGCCAGGACAAGTCGCTAAGCCCATCGCGACGCAGATCGTCTTCAGCACGTTTTCAGCGTGATAGGTGATCGTCGATTGATAGCCTGACTTCACTCGCGGGCCGATCACGAGTGCCGCAACTCGTCCACCGCATCCGTTTGCAACGCTGGCAGAGCAGCGGTTATCTGTGCTCAGTGTGCCCTCATCCCAAATGACGAACAAAATGCCGTCGCCCCCTGGCTGGAATTCAGGCCTGGCAAGAATGACCGGCAGGTTTCCTTCGAGCCATTGATCGGCCGCTGCCAAAGTCCCGTCATGGGCATCTTCCGTGAGTGCCGGCGTGATGTAGGCATAGTTGACAACGCTGCCCTGCGCATAGTCCGTAGCCATCTGGGCATAGGGGACACTGTTTGTGTTCTGGCCAGTTCCCGGACAAACGTCGGTAAAGTCAATCAGTGGATTGTGCCGGCGAGCGTAGACATTGTTTGGGCCACCATAGAGCGCTTGATAGCCGGCACCGGGCATTTCCTCTTGATACGATCGCCAGGTATATCCCTTCTTCAGCAACTCGCGCACGATGTTGTCATTTCCATGATCGCAGGACACGGTGTTGTTATCAGTCTCTACCGGCGCCCCGGCAACATACCACATCAAGGCTGGAAGAGAACTATGCTGGTCAGCATAAAACTGGGTTGCTAATCCATATTGTTGGATGAGCTGGTTGTAGTACGGCATTTGAGAATTGCCTACGACATCTTCAAAGCTGTGATTTTCTTCCGTGATGACCCAGATGTGTTTTGAGGTGGGAACATTTTGGGCATTTGCTACTCCGCCGAACAGCAAACATAGGACGACTACACAGATTTTCCAGGACATTGGGGGAGCCCTTTCATACCTTTTTGGCGTTGAAATACAAAATTGATTGCCAAAGATATACATCGGGACACTGCCGTTTTTGATGAAGTGCGCGTAAATCAAACTGCACGATCGATGAAGTGTTGGTGAATACGCGATGCCCGCTTCACCGCGGATTGTAGGTGCGGTCACTTCGCGTGGATTCGCTTACGCGGCGAGCAAGGGCCGTGGTCAAGAACTCGAATGCACGCATGATGGAACGAGTGGGATCTTGCTTGGAATGCAAGCGCCGGTGAGCCCGGCGCTTTCGGAAGCGACTACGAGGTTAGGCTGGCAAATGATTTCGCAGGAAGGTGTGCACGATGCTACTTTGGCGCGGCAATCACGATGGTTCCCATGTCGTACCATCCGTCGGGCTGACGTCCTTGGATAGCGAAGCGAATCGCGGGCTGCTGCGTCCTGGGATCGAGCATGGCGACACGAAATTTATAAGTTCCCGGCGCAAGGTTATCTGGGATGTACAACGAATCATCCACCACGGCGTCCCCTGGCAGCCACTTACGCACGTCGGCGGGCACGCGAATCACCGCATTGTCATTGGTGGAACGCAATTCCACCGCCAGCCAGTACTTTCGGTAGATAGGCGCCACGCCGGCGTTGAGCCACCACATATGCATGGGCATCATCGAGCCCGGCGTCACTGTTTTCGGATACTCCAGGCGACGCAGGATAAAGCGATAACCCATCTTCTTCTCAAACGCCTCAAATTGCGACTGCCAGTCCGGTGGAATCGGAGAGGACTTTATATTTACCGAACTGACGTGCCAGCGTAGCGCCTGGTCAAGGATGTACGACACATCGAAACCATCTCGCTTCCAGCTCCCGGGAGTGCCGCAGCTTTCCAGTGAAACCGGACTGCGCTGCCACACATTCTGGACTCCGGCGCGCACAATCTGTTGCGGGTAGACATCCAGCATTTCCGGAGAAAAGAATTTATCGTTCGATGACAAACGCATGTCGCCGAGGCAATCGAGCCGCCAGCCGGCGCCTTGCTGCGTGCCATAGGCGAGCGCCTCCGGCTGATCGAAGTTCATCAACAACGTTGTATGTGGAAATGCCTTGAGCCAGATGTCGATCAACTGTTTTTGCACCGGAAACTCCGGCATGTACGGACTCCAGCCTTCGCCCCAATATCCCACCGAGGAAATGTCGACGCTGTCGAGATATGGATTTCCGTCGTACCTTTCCCCGGCAGCGGCAACCAACTCTCCCCAATATTTCAGGTACAGTGGGTCGCTAAAGTCCGGTTGCCAGACCTCACCATCCTTGTCCGTCGGCTTATTGGCGCGTCGCGCACCAGAGTTGCGATACCAGGCCGGCAATGCTTCGACCGATCCTTCTTGCCCCGCATACGGCATTAGGCGGATTGCCAAGCGCTGCCCGTGCTCTTTCGCTTCCTGCAGCGCGAGGTCGATAATGTCCCAGCGATATTTTCCCTGCTCCGGCTCGATGGTGTTCCAGTACCAGCGAACGTAGGCGATGGAGGTGTCGGGGAAATCCGGCTTGGTCGGCGCCTGCTGCAGCCGCGTTACCGGGCCAAATTCCGACCATTTCAATTTTGAATTGATCGCATCGCCATTAAATCGCTGAAATGTCGTGATTCCCATGCCGGGGTTCACCAGTACGTCCTGAATCTCGACTGGACGAATTACGACCGTGTCGTCTTGTGCGAAGGCGTGCGCGGCAAACATCACCAGTAGAAAGAGCCAGACAAAGTGGCGGGCGGCTGGAATTCGCATACATGACCTCAAGGTAGAAATTTTTTACGCACCGAAATGTTTCGCATCCATGTCAATTTCAATATCCTACAGAAATCTGGCGATAGGATAGGATTCATCGCACAGAAAAAACAAATCGAAAGCGAGTCGCGAATGTCTGATTCCGATCCTAAGCCTGCTGCGCCGGGTGGTGGCTGCCCAATCCACGGTGATACCAAGCTCGGCATGGACGAGTCCATCACTCGCCGTGATTTTCTTGGTTCCACGTTAATGGTGTCTGGAGCCACACTGCTGAGCGGGATCAAGCCTGCAGATTTGCTGGCCGCGACCACCACTGATGAGTTCACCGGCTACGGCGGTGTGGGCGAGTACAGCACCTCCAACGGCAACACGCTGCCCGTGATGCAGGCGGGACACACGATTCGCGACGGAATCTACAATACCCTGCCCAACAACATTACCGACACGGGAGAGACATTCGATTGCGTCGTGATCGGCGGCGGAATCAGCGGGCTGGCCGCAGCGCTATTTTTCCAGCGCCAGACGCCCGCCAACATGAATTGCCTGGTGCTGGAGAATCATCCGATCTTTGGCGGCGAGGCCAAACAGAACGAATTTATGGTCGATGGGAAGCGTCTGATTTCGCACCAGGGTTCGGCGATTTACCAGTTGATGTATCCCAACAGTTTTTTCACGCACTTCTATGATTCCATCGGGCTGAAAACTCCCAAGCTGCAATATCAAACCTGGGGCGGACCGGGAGCGGCGATGCCGCTGGCGAACAATCCTTATGACACCGTGGGGATGGCGAACGGCCAGTATGGTTTCTGGTTCGGTGCGAAGTTTGGACAGAAGGCTGGGATGTGGGTGATCGATCCTATGGGAAGCGGACTCAAAGGCGCTCCGATTTCGGAGACTGCACGAACGGAGTTGCTTCGCTTTCTGAAAGGGACGCCCCTGCCGGGAGATCACTTTGTTCCGCCAAACGCAGAAGGCGACGCGACCTCGCGCTACTTGGATTCGATCACGCTTGAGCAGCATCTGATGAAGCGGTTTGGGCTGAGTCAGGAGACGATTCGAACGTATCTATCGCCGGTGGAAGGCGGTGGATCAGGGCTGGGACCGGATGCGTTATCGGCCTACTGCGATTACGCGTTTGAGATGCTGCACCCTTTGCACGACGAAGACATGACGCAGATGTTCCCCGGCGGGAATACGACAATTGCGCGATTGATGTTGAAGAGCCTGAATCCAGCGGCGATTGACGGTGCGGATTCGGTAGAAGACGTCAGCAAGAATACAGTGAATTTTGCAGCCCTCGACACTGCGCAGAGCCGCGCGCGTGTCCGGCTTTCTTCTACCGTGGTTGCGGTGGAGCATGACGGTGATCCGGCGAAGGCGAGCTTGCTGAACATCACCTATGTGAAGGCGGGAAAGCTGTATCGCGTGAAGGCGCGCTCCGCCGTGTTGGCTGGCGGAAGCTGGACCACAAAGCATATTGTTCGTGATCTGCCGGAGGCGCAGCGCACTGCGTATGGCCAGTTCTATCGCTCGCCTTGCATGATGGCGAATGTTGCGGTGAGGAATTGGCAGTTCCTGTACAAGATGGGGATTAGCGGATGCCAGTGGTTTGAAGGTGTGGGCAACTATACGCAGGTCTGCAAAACGTCGCTGACGGGGCTGCAGGATCCGACGATTGGACCGGATTCGCCGATCGTCCTGTCGCTGAAGGTGTTGTATTCCTATCCGGGGATGAGCACGGAGCAACAGGGTAATCGCGGCCGCCTGGAAATGCTCGGGACATCTTTTCGAGACTATGAGCGCTCGATTCGGGAGCAGTTCAACGCCATGTTCGGGAAGTATGGGTTCGATGCGCAGAGAGATATTGCGGGGATCATTCTGAATCGCTGGGGGCATGCGTATTTGAGCCCGCAGCCTGGATTCTTCTTTGGCAAGGATGGACAGCCTGCGCCTCGGGAGGTTCTGCGGCGTGCTCCATTCGGGCGGATTGCCTTTGCCAACTCGGATCTGGCGGGGGCGATGGACCATCGGTTTTCGATCCTGGAGGCGCAACGAGCCGTGAACCAGTTGCTGGATCAGGTGCTGGTGGTGTGAGGAGGATTTGGACGGAGGATTGTGCAGAATAGTTGAAGGATTATACGGAATAGTTGAAGGATTATGCAGGATAGTTGAAGGATTATACGGAGCCAGTTCGGTGCATAACGCCCGTATTGACAGTGGTTTAGGTCTAATTTCTGCCGCTATTGGAGGCAGAAGATGTATTTTTCCCACTCAAGCCAAAAAACCGCTTGGATGGGGCACCGTTTGAACTGCCAGGGGCGGAGTCGTACGCTTTCTATCCGAAGCAGCCTCATCCCACCTCGCAAAAGCGGCACAGGGTTCACCCGCAAGCTGTCTACATCCATTTTACCGAGTTGAGGCGATACTCACGCCACGCGCAGGCTGCAAAAAAAGCGGCATGGGGGCTTGTGCCACCATGCCGCAGTTGCGTTGTTGCGGATGAAACTATGCGAGAGCCGGGCCTGCGCCTTCAGTGGACAAGCCGAGTTCGGCAAAGGCCTTCTCGGCGACTTCGGCCTTGATGACGGCTTCGCGGGCCAGCTTGGACAGGGTTGAGGCGACGATGGACTCCGCATCCACTTCGAAATGACGACGCAGATGCTCGCGATTGTCGGAACGGCCGAAGCCGTCGGTGCCGAGCGAGACCAGCCGCGATCCCAGCCAGGGGGCGAGGTTGTCCGGCATGGACTTCATGTAATCGCTGGCCGCGATGATGGGACCAGTAGATTTGCCGAGAGCCGTCACGACATACGGCGACTGCTGCTTCGCACCGGGATGCAGGCGATTCCAGCGCTCCACCCGTAATGCGTCGCGCCGCAGTTCGTTGTAGCTGGTGACGCTCCATACATCGGCGGCGATCTTGTACTTCTCCGCCAGAATCTGCTGGGCGCGAACCGCCTCGTTCAAAATGGGGCCGGAACCGAAGAGCTGGGCCTGCGCCTTGCCGCCCTCAGCGGCTTTGTACTTGTAAATGCCGCGGAGAATGCCCTCCTGAATTCCCTCACCCGAAGGCATGGCGGGCATGACGTAGTTCTCGTTGTACATGGTGATGTAGTAGAAGCAATTCTCGCCCGCCTCATACATGCGACGAATTCCATCCTGAATGATGACCGCCATTTCGTAGGCATACGCAGGATCGTAGGTGAGGCAGGTGGGGATGGTGCCAGCCAGTACGTGCGAGTGACCGTCCTGGTGCTGCAGCCCTTCGCCGAGCATGGTGGTGCGCCCGGCAGTACCGCCCATCATAAAGCCCTTGCCGCGCGAATCGGCAAACGCCCACGCCATGTCTCCAACACGTTGGAAGCCAAACATCGAGTAATACATGTAGAACGGGACCATTGGAATGCGGTAGTTGGTATAGGCCGTTCCTGCCGCCGTGAAGGATGCCATCGACCCGGCTTCTGTGATGCCCTCTTCCAGAATTTGACCGTCGACATTTTCGCGATACGACAGCAGCATATCGGCATCATGCGGGATGTACTTCTGGCCTTCATGGGCGTAGATGCCCACCTGCTTGATCGCCGACTCCATGCCAAAGGTGCGGGCTTCGTCGGGCACGATGGGGACGATGAGCTTGCCGATCTTTTCATCTTTCATCAGCCCGCGCAGAATGCCCACAAAGCCGCCGGTTGTAGAAACCGGGCGGCCTTTGGAACCTGCAAGCCATTCGTGAAAGAAGTCCAGCTTTGGGGCTTCGAAGTTCGGCTTGGGAACTTCGCGCTTCGGAATCGGGCCACCCAGTGCGGCGCGGCGTTCCTGCAGGTATTGCATTGCCGGGTCGCTGGAGTCGGGGCGATAGAAATCCGCATGCTTGGCTGCATCTGCCGGGAGAGGGATGTCGAAGTGCTTGACGAATTCCGCCAGGCTTTCGTCGGTCAGCTTCTTTTCCGAGTGAGTGGCGTTGCGAGCTTGCGCCGAACCCAGCCCATAACCTTTGACTGTTTTTGCCAGGATGACGGTCGGGCTTCCTTTGTGTTCCACGGCGCGTTTGTAGGCGTTATAAATCTTCGCCGGGTCGTGGCCACCGCGATGGAGTCTGAAAAGCTGTTTATCGGTCTTGTCCTCGACCAGTTTCAGCAGCTCGGGGTACTTGCCCCAGAAATTCTCGCGGAGATATTTGCCGTTCTTCGCTTTGAAGGTTTGATAGTCCCCGTCGACACACTCTTCCATGCGTTTGACCAGCAGACCCTGGTGGTCGCGCGCGAACAACTCATCCCAGTCCGAACCCCAGATCACCTTGATGACATTCCAGCCGGCTCCACGGAACGTGGCTTCCAGTTCATCGATGATGCGCTTATTGCCGCGCACCGGGCCGTCGAGGCGCTGCAGGTTGCAGTTGACGACAAAAATCAGATTGTCCAGTTTTTCCCGCGAGCCCAGCGAGATGGCGCCGAGGGTGTCGACTTCATCCGTCTCACCGTCGCCGACAAAGGCCCACACCTTGCGATCGGTCTTCTCGATCAGGTTGCGGTTTTCCAGGTACTTCATGAAGCGCGCCTGGTAGATGGCATTCAGCGGGCCAATGCCCATGGATACGGTGGGAAACTGCCAGAAATCCGGCATCAGCCAAGGGTGTGGATAGCTGGAAAGTCCGGGGGTGTCGCGCAGTTCGTGGCGGAAATTTCTGAGCCGGTCGTCGTCGAAGCGGCCCTCAAGGTAGGCGCGGGCATAGACGCCGGGAGAGGCATGGCCCTGGAAATAAATCAGGTCCCCGGGCTGATCGCCATAACGGGCGCGGAAGAAGTGGTTGAATCCTACTTCGAGCAGCGTTGCCAGAGAGGAATACGTGGAGATGTGGCCGCCAATGCCGGCATCTTCCTTATTCTGGTGGTGGACCATCGCCATGGCATTCCAGCGCAGCAGGGCTTCGATGCGCCGCTCCATCTGGCGGTCGCCAGGATACGGAACTTCATCATGCTTGGGGATGGTGTTCACGTAGGGCGTGACCACTTCTCCTACGGCAGGCACCCCGGCTTCGCGGGCACGGGCGCGGAGAGCGGCCAGCAGAGCGGCGCCCTGCTCCCAATCCTGTGCAACTACCTCGTCAAATGCTTCGATCCATTCTGCGACCTCAGCGGTCAAGTCTTTTTGAACCGCCTGGTCTACCTTGGTCGCCATGTCGTTTCCCTTTGCGTCAGTTTGGTCGGATATCATCGCTGTTCTTAGGATAAATGGCGGCGTGCCTCG
>JAZKAG010000096.1:51487-55134 GCA_040389265.1 Acidobacteriota bacterium | reverse complement strand
CTCGACGCAACGTCGCCGTTTTCCTTCAGCATAGTGCCCGAGCGAACGATGATGCGTTTCTTCAAGCTGATTGGCTGTGACAATTCCATGATCGGGACCTACACCAAGCTGGTGGATGACCGAAATGAGTCTGCTCACCCGAACGGGAATATTTTCTACCGCGAGCAAGCCGCGCTCGATATCAAGATTCGCACGATCCTGCGCGTCGTGAAGGAGATTCAGGACCACTCCAAACCGGTGATCGAGAAGTGTTACCAGAAATTTTTGCTGGAATACTACGATCCAGAGCAGTGGGAATATACGGATGGATTTGACCAGGTGCGAGAGGTCCTAGTTCATCCAAATTATCTCTCAACCGACGACATCCGAATCTGTATCCAATGCGACATCGAACCGCTGTCTTCCCACCCCGGCTTTCCATCCATCAGGGATTTGCACAAAACTCTATGCGATGCCTATGGGGGCGAACTTCTGTGATCCGCGAGGGCGGCGTGACAGAGGGGAATCCGACTTCTTCACCTGGATGAAAGTACCGAGGCTGCTCCGGGGGCAGTTGCGGGCCTCCTTGCTACCATCCGCGCTGTCGCCGAAGACGAAGAAGTCTACCGTCTGCTGTGGGTGCGTTACGGCGTGAAGCGATCCGCTGTGCGGGAATAAATCGTCTTCGGGTTTTTCTCACGTATCAGGGCGGTACGCGGATGATTGAGCCGTATTCTCTTCGCCGCTCCCGCGCGGGTAATATTCTGGTATGTGCCCTCAAGACAGCGACTCGTGAGGTCCGATCTTATCGCATAGATAGATGGAGCAATCAAGCTGCAACCTTGATTCGCAATCTCAGATAGAAGCTATCTCCTTCACGCCCAACGATCTGAGCTTCGAGCTGGTCCGTCTGCAGCTTCTCCAGAAGATCCATCAGATTAAGTTGGGACGCTTCCTTCTCTTTCTTTTGGGTCTCCCCATCGTTCGCGAATGCTTCGCCAGAAAATTCGAATCCCTTGACCGATAGCGAGAGTTTCCACTCATCACATGCTTTTTTTATGACCTCTCCCCCTGGGGTAGCCATTTTCTTCAAGTAGAGACGAAGCATCTGTCGGGAAATACCCAATTTATCGGCTGCCACCCGCTTGCTGATCCCCTCGATGGCGGTCGAGAGTTTACTGGAAAACTCGTCTCTAAGTGCTTGAGTGTTGGAGTGTTCTTTTTTGGACATTAGCGCTGATCTCCGCACATAGCGTAAATTCTATTTGTCATATGTGGCAAGTTTAATTGACTTGACAAGTTTAATTGCCATTGAGACTCTATAGAGTAGATGGAGTGCTCCTGCATCCTAGGGAGGGAGCATATCTGGGGCGGCGACGCTTACACTTCATTCGGGGAGGGCCTATGCGCGGAGTTGCACCAGAGTCCAGCTCAAGATTTCTATCGATGGCTCTCGCTTCGAGAAAATTGATGAAGCATCTTGAATTATTCGCATCGACTGGGCAAATGAGCGATCCCATGATTGAAGCGCTCAGGGATTTGTACACCACGATGGATCCAGGCCGGCAAACAAGCAATTCATTCGCTCCCATCCCAGGACAATCCCCATTCGGACGTTACGAGCAAGCCATGGTTATTAATGAGGTGGCCGATCCGTCCCATTCTCGAGATGTTCGTAAAAAACTTGCATGCATTGTTGACGGGACAATCCAATGCACTGATAAGGACGAAGTGGTTCGCGACCTTACGGAGTTCCTGTACGATTTAGAGAACAGGGCCCTTCACAAATACAGCGAACAATCCAACGAACGTGGATGGTAACGAGCGGGAACGGGCATTCTTGCATGACACAGCTGCCTGCTTTCGTTTCGTAAAATCAACTACTGCTGCATGTAAGCTGGGCAGCGGTTTCCCTTCTTATTTGGAACCGACGCGTGAGCTCCTAAAGTACATTAAGGAGCTTTCGCTCTCAACCCAAGATTTTCTTGCAAATTTTCCCTCTCAAATTCCAGGCGAGCCGACGCAATTCCGCAGTAAGAGAGAATTGCTCTGGCTTATTCGCGAGACTTGGACCAGCCTTCACGTTTACGTAAAACCAGCGGTGGACGCGGATACTTTGAATGTCCCCACCGAATTGGTTCGATTACTGACCCAACGGGTACATCTCATTGAAAAATGCGAATCCCTGGAGTTTGCGGTCATCCACACGGACAAATTGAACTACTTTCAATTCCCTCCTGGTGACTTCGAACAAAATGCGAGCAATCTAGGTGAAATCGTTTCCGCTCAGGCGAAATTTCCGCCGAACCTGGGAATCATTGCTTTGCCGCATTCTCAGGTGCAGCACCTCTTCATGAATGGTCTCCTAGCTCATGAAATTGGACATTTCGTGTTTTCCAAACTGGACTGCCTTGATCGGATTAAAGCATCCCTTTCGGAAGGTCTGCGCGTTGCATTTGCTCCACCATCTGACGTTGGTTTGGATGCCAAGACGCGTTTACAACTGCCCGAGGTCTTGCAAGATTGGGCGGAAGAACTTTTTTGCGATCTGTTTGGTGTACATCTACTCGGACCGTCGTTCGTTCTTGCATCCATTGAGTTGTTTGATTTGGCTAACTTGTGGGCGGTTAATGGCGGACTTGATGAAAAAGCAGGAAAATCTCATTTCAAGTTCCACTCGACACATCCCGCGAGACTCTTTCGGTTATGGCGACAAACAGCATTGCTAGAAACCCTTGGTTGGTGGAATCAAATCTATGAAAACGGATCGCATTATATTCGCATCATGGATGCATGCCGCCATCTGAGGCAAGGTTCATTTGTCTTCGAGGAAATCGGCACACAAATGGGGAGTAGGGTACTCGATGCTTTTCATAGAGCTATTGAGACGATTGAAAACGAGGTCGCAACGGTCACAACAAATCTACGTGACGGTAATGGCTTAGCCAAAGAAATTCAAGAGTTTTCCAAGTTGAAGGACATCATAAGCAGGTATCTCTGCCATGCTGTGGTTCCCTCTACACTCTGTATCGATAAAGAATTTAGAAACCCTTCAGCAATCGTATTGTTGAACGCAGCGCACTTTTTTTATTTAAGTGGGATTGAAGATCTGATTAAGAATAGTGAACACTCAACCATAGACGATATTAGAAAACGTGATATTTGGATGGAGCGAGTCGAGAACTGGACGACCAAAGGCCTTGAAGACTTAACCATGTCAAACGAACTGGGGGTGTGATGGGAGTCCTCTCGCGGGAGATGATTCTGAGACGAATGAAGGCCGAATTCCCCGATCGGAATGGTGTGGTCATAACGCCAATGCCTTCAGCCCTCGATTGGTCGGAAGATTCAGTCAACTTGCGCTTGGGGAGTCATTTCCTGTTGCCACAAAGCCCCCCCCCACCCTTTATTGCTATGGACGAGAGCTTCGAATTAAATCAAGCTAGAGTTCACGTCCCGTGGGGAGACTATTTAGTTCTTCCACCGCATCACACAGTACTCGGTTCGACCCTAGAGTTTATCAAATTGCCGTTGGACCTTTCAGGGCAGATCTTGACGCGTTCCTCGATTGCGCGAACTTTTATCATCATCGAGACCGCCCCTTGGATTCATCCCGGATACCGGGGTTGTCTCACACTGGAGATTGCAAACGTATCGAATACCCCGAT
>JAZKAG010000096.1:25916-51477 GCA_040389265.1 Acidobacteriota bacterium | reverse complement strand
ATCCTTTTGCATCCTGGCATACCCATCGGACAGCTCCTCCTGTTAACTGTTGACCGCACAGATGAAGAGAATGAAAAGTCCGATATTCTTACTGGTAGCTACATAGGTCCAATTTTCCCCGAGGCTCCCATCTTCAAACCGCTTCGTAAGCAATTGCATAAGGTTGGAGTGATCGAACCCAAGATACCTATGCTACCCCGTTGATCTCGGATTTGACCCTCGCCAAATTAAGTCTCCAGTAAGTCTCCAGAAGAAACGCGGTTTCGGAAAGCAGCATGGATGTTGGCGATTTATGTCGAGTCCACCTTCTGCATCGGAAAGTAGAGCGGGGTCTCATCCGGTCTCATGTGGATCTCAGTACGATCGCGCTTCCGATGGCCACGATTCGAGAGTGAATCCGATCAACGCTCCCGCGCCAAAGAGGATTTCCAATGACGTAGCAAGGCCCGTGAGAAAGAGTGCAATCGACGAAAGCAGAGATCAATTGACGTGAGCTGTGGAGGCGACAAAGTGTGCCCAATTTCCCCATGCAACCTTGTGCTGGCCAGGAGCGCCCAGAGCACGAAACGATCCGCCACCGCTGATCGCAATGTGCATCCCAAGGCGTACCTTAGAAAAAGAAGGGCGGCCGTATCCACGGAGGGTATCGTTGCTGGATGGAGTGGGTGCTGCGGGTCCGGAGTTGGCTGCCGAGGCAGACCCCGAGCACAGGTTTGTTTGCGGAAACCGTGCGCTCGATGAGGCGAAGTTCGTCCCGAAGATAGAGATATCGTTCCTACTCATAGTTGGCCGATTGCAGTTCCGTAAGAAGAAACAGAGCCAGTCTCTGTCCGACGTCATGCAGGGACAATGCTTCCGCTAATTGAGCATGTTTTCTGACCCGCTACGCCATGAACTAGCGCCCGGAGTATCGTGAGCGGGACAAGAACATTCCCCAGCACGGCTGGAGCTACCGGCACCAGGAAAAAAAACACCATGACAAGGCCATGGATTGAAAACATTCTGTTGTACATATCTGAGTTCATCAGATGGCGAAGAGTTGAGATGTGAGGCTGGCCGCAACGCCTTGTCTGATCGTCGTCAAGATGAAATTCTGGATTGTTCATGGCATTCATCATTGCGCAACCGTGCATCGACGTGAAGGACACTGCATGTCTCAATGCGTGCCCGGTCGATTGCATCCATCCTAGAAAAGACCAATCCGATTTTGAGTCGGTCCGGATGCTGTACATCGATCCGGTGGCATGCATCGATTGCGGCGCCTGTGTCCCCGTTTGTCCGGTGGAAGCGATCTTTGCCGAAGACGATATCCCTTATTTTTGGGACCACTATGTACAGATCAACGCCGAGCACTACAAAAATGGCGTGGGGAAACAGTAACCGACCATGCTTAATCAAATTGGCGCCAAGATCGAGAGTGACTTTCCTCAACCGCTCGGAATGCTCAACGACGGTCACAAACGCATTCGATATTTTTTGAGTGCGGTCCTTACAACGGTGACTCATGCGGGCGAAGGGCCACTTCACCACGCGACCGAATGCGAAAGGGTCGATGGGTCTCTCACCAAAGCATTCGCAAGAGTGGCGAATTGCTTGAGAGGTCGCAACAGTACCACGTTGAGAGTTTCGAACTGAGCCCGGGAAACAATATCAGGATCAGTTCATATAATTGTTCATTGAATCGATCGCCAATGGGATGGTTGGAGGCGGATGTTACGGATCTCGTGCGAAGAATTGTCCGATACGCTTACACGCGTTCTTCTGAAGTTGGGCTTCGAGCAAAACCGGGCAGAAACCTGTGCCCGGCTTTTTACAGAGACCACATGCGATGGGATTTACTCTCATGGCATCCATTGGTTTCCACGTTTTGCGAAGATGGTTGGTAACGGGAGCGTCGACGTCAGTGCACGCCCTATCTTTATAGCGAAACATGGAGTACTGGAACGGTGGGATGGACGACGCGGCCCGGGGAATTTGAACGCTTATGAATCCATGGATAGGGCCATTGCGCTCAGTCGCGAAAATGGCGTGGGATGTGTCGCTCTTGCAAATACCAATCACTGGATGCGTGGCGGCACCTACGGATGGCAGGCCGCAGATGCCGGAGTTATTGGAGTCTGCTGGACCAATACCATGGCCAATCTTCCTCCCTGGGGTTCTACCGAACCACGTCTTGGCAACAATCCACTTGTGATTGCGATACCGCGTAGCAATGGGCATGTTGTGCTGGATATGGCCATGTCGCAATTCTCTTATGGCGCGCTGGCCTCCTATCGCATGCGTGGCGAGTTACTGCCCGTCGAGGGAGGTTTCGACACAGAGGGGCAATTGACGCGCAACCCTGCGGCGATAGAAGAATCTCAAAGGCCGCTTCCCATTGGCTACTGGAAGGGATCTGGATTGTCTCTGACGCTAGACATGATGGCGGCGATGCTATCCGCTGGAGGTGCCACGCACCAAATACCAACAGACAAGCTTCGCGAGACAGGGCTGTCTCAGGTCTTCCTTGCATTCGATGTTTCCGTCTTTGGATCAGCGGATACCACGGCAAAATCCATTGAGCAGATCATTGAGTTTGTGCAAGCGACTACCCGGACAAGTAGTGGCGAGAATGTGCGATACCCTGGCGAGCGGACCCTGCAGACTCGCTCAGAAAATCGCTTGCTGGGCATTCCTATCGAACCTGCACTGTGGGACGAAATACAGAGGATGTAGAAACCTACCCACTTCAATTGGATCGGCTTCTATATGCTCGATCCGGAAGATGCGTCGATGCTCGTCCTGGAAGATTTCATGGAGAATCGAAACCGCATGTGCGAATTCCTGTGAAACAGGGAATATGGCCGCCGCGCAAAGGGAAACGGTCATTGTGGACGACGTCGCATCCGATCCAAGGTATCTGTCATGCTCGGTGGACACCAAATCTGAAATCGTCACGCCCATCCGCATGCGTGGTCAGTTTGTGGCAGAAATCGATGTCGACAGCCTTGCATGGAATGCCTTCCAGTCCGAAGATCGCGAGTTCCTGGAAAGGTGTGCCGAGATGGTTGGTCGGTATACGGAACGAATCGATGGATTCAGGCCTTAATTCGCCTCTTCAAGTTTTCCCATCAGCCAGCCTTCGAGTTTGTCGGGAGGTAGTCTAACTCCAACGTAGAAAGGTCCAAACACCGCATACAGTGCGCTCGCTTCGTCGAAGCGCATCTCGTAGATCAACTGTTTGAAGGTCACGGGATCGTCTGCGAAGAGATCGACTCCCCATTCCCAGTCATCCAGGCCAATCGAACCGCTGATGATCTGGCG
Source organism: Acidobacteriota bacterium (assembly GCA_040389265.1). Classification (GTDB taxonomy): domain Bacteria; phylum Acidobacteriota; class Terriglobia; order Terriglobales; family Acidobacteriaceae; genus JAKAAZ01. Next base: position 48,174 of record JAZKAG010000096.1, on the reverse strand, counting down.
AACTCGATCGCCATACCTGCGTCCGATCATTCCATGGTCGTGCATCATGCGCTGTCGTTCTGCCATTGGGACCGTGTACCAGTTGATTTGCTCCCCACGCTTGCGGTCCATTGGGTAGAAGCAGAGATACTTTGCAGGTGGAATGGCGGGGCGAAGGCGCATTGCCATCGCATCACGCTGACGCTGCAAAACATCATTGATCGCCGTATTCCACGGCGGGGTGTGCGGCTCCATTCCTTCGGCGTGGAGCGCGGCAAAGGTCTTCATGGAGGACTCATACAGACCCAGTTCCACCACAGAAAGATAGGAAGAACTTGCTTTAAGAAATGTATGGAATTCGCTTTGTGCCAAGCTTAACTCGACCTGATTCAGTGCACTTACCGAGTTCCGGAAGTGAATCATCATCAGATCGCCCTTGTGCCCCAACAGAGAATACAGGGCAGACTGACCAGCATCACGATGGGGCGTGCCCTGTTCAAGTTCTCGAAAAATCTTGGTCGCTTCTACCGCGATGCGTCCACGTTCGGGCGGCGAAACGCCACGCCAAGCTTTCCAGTCGAAACGGAACATCTGATGTAATACACATGAACCTTCAACCGTGAGTGGGACGGGTGGAAATTCAGTCAATCGAGACCTTCCTTTTCATAACATCTCTCGTTTCCCTGGAGTAGCCAACCTGATCACATTTTATGTCAAACGTTGGTGTTCATGTTGGCAGAGACGCAGTGGGCAAAACCCACGCGGCCCGGCCAAAAAACAAAGTGATCGCTTATTAGCAAAAGCCTGATTAAAGATGCCGACTTCATCTAATTCTGAATGACGGATCTTGCCTGGCCTAAGTCGCGTGGGAATAGAAAAGTATTTTCTCCGTGCAAATGCTCGCGGGTGTCGCTATCGAACTGCGCCAGATCTTCATAGAACGCTCGGAGAGTGGGGCATGCCTCGGGAGGCGGCTGGAATATCCTAATTACGATACGAAGCCGCCGCAGCATGTCTTCAGGAGACGCCGTGGAACAGCAAGGTACGGATCGCAACCACATGGGGTTCGAGCATGTTGCCGTGCTGCTCGGGCATTTGAAGCTGCAATGGCTGCTTCGCCATTTTCCACCCCGCCTGGTGTGGTCGCTCTATGTGCTCATTAATGGCTTCATCACGATCGCGTTACTAGCGATACTCGCGCTGGTCACCGGGAATCCATTCGTTTTTCCGTCGCTCGGACCGACAGCCTACCTTCTGTTTATTTCACCACTTGCTGAGGTATCTAGCCCGCGCAACACAATCATAGGCCACGCGATTGGACTGATCTGTGGCTATGCCGCGTTCTCACTGACTGGTGCGTCGAACTTGCCATTCGGACTACACTCGACCGTGTATTGGTCAAGAGTGCTCGCCGCCGCACTGTCACTCTCAACTACGGGTGCGCTCATGGTTTTGCTGAGAGCTAGCCATCCGCCAGCAGGTGCGACCACTCTGATCGTTTCGTTGGGTATCATCTCCAAACCTAAAGAACTTATTGTTATTGAAATTGCGGTATTTCTCCTGGTCGCGCAGGCCCTGCTAATCAATCGACTCGCCGGGGTGCATTACCCGATCTGGAGAATTCATGCGACCAACTCGACGCAGCCGTGAGCGAGGACGAGGCGTACGATCTCAGTTCATGCCCCCATCCCCTCGGCACAAATACTATTTTTGAGTTTGCAGGCCACGCACGGTGTTGTACGCGTAGAGGCTGATCTCGCCTTCCTGTGTCGCGTAAGGAATGATGCACTGTTTTATGGAGCTCCTGGAGACAATGAATCTAGGACATTGGAACCGATTTCAGGTACCAGGCTAAAGGCCGATCATGACTGTGAAGCGCGCTTGCCTTTTCGCGCAGCCGAAGGACGGTAGTCGAGTTACGCGAGGCACGCGAGGAACCAAGGAATACTTAGAGTGGTGAGACTCTTCGCAAATGGGGGAATCTACGATGATCCAGATAAAGCGCGTGTATGACCCAAGCAGTCGCACGGATGGAACTCGGTTGCTTGTCGAACGATTGTGGCCGAGAGGGGTAAAAAAGACCTCGCTGGAAATTAAGAGTTGGCTCAAGGATGTAGCGCCCAGTGCGGAGTTGCGGAAGTGGTTCAGCCACGATCCAGCCAAGTGGGACGAGTTTCGTCGCCGCTATTTTGCAGAACTTGAGGTCAATCCAGATGCGTGGAAGGCAATCATTGAGGCCGCAAATCAGGGCGCGGTAACGCTGATTTACAGCTCGCATGACACCGAACACAACAATGCTGTTGCGCTGAAAGAATTCTTAAATCGCCGTTTGCACAGGAAGTAGTCCTCAATGGATTTGCATCATGGCGTAATTCGTTTCTCCTTTCGACCGATGGTGCCGTTGCGATTGGGCCTGACCATTTGGGCATTACAGGGTCGCCCCATATACGCGGTGGACACATAGAACGGCACGACCTATTGCCAGTGCAACACCGGGCGGTCGCGGATGCGGCGGGTCGGGTCAGGAGAACTACATATCCCGCTGCAGGAGAGGCAGCGAGGCCGACCCTGATGAGGTAAATGTGCAAAGCAATCGATATCGCTTATTGTCAATTTATATCGTGAAGCGATACAATATATCGATGAATGCCCGACTCCGAAAGCAAGAGCCTAACCGGGCCCTCCATCAAGCCCTGGCGGAATTCCGCCGGCAGTTGCGCAAATTTTTATTAATCAGTGAAAATACCGCAAACAACGCGGGTCTGCACCCGCAGCAGCACCAGCTTTTGTTGGCCGTGGCCGGAGCGCCCGCCAACCGTTCCCCAGCCATTACCTATGCAGCCGAAGCGCTGGGACTAAAGCACAATACCGTTGTTGAGCTGGTCGACCGCTGCGAAAAAGAAGGTTTGTTGCAGCGTACGACGGATCCGGAAGATCGCCGCCGTGTTTGCCTGCAAACCACTCGTCGCGGTCAAAAGGTGCTCGACCGTCTGTCGCAGGCTCATCTGCTGGAACTCAATTCGCGCGCTCCGCTTCTGATCAGGACGCTGGAAAATGTTCTGCAAAGCCAGAGCCAGCGGTAAAGACTTCGACAAAGAATATTTCAGGGGCATAAATGACCTATACAAAACCAAAGGGAAAGTTGGCTGTCCGGATTGTTGAACATCCGCTACTGCGCAAATACTTTCCCATGGTCTCGGAAGACCTGGCCGCCACCTATACGCGGGATTTACATAAATGGCTTCTCATCGCGCCCATCATCGGCATTACGACCGGTCTGGCAGTCACGGCCATTGCCCTCATCATCCTAAAGGAACTTTGGCCGCCTGTGCTGCAATTGTTCCTTCACCATTCCTGGACAATTGTCCCCACTATGACGGCGGCCTTTGCGGTTACCGGGCTTGTCATGCAATTTCTGACTCCGGATCCTGACGAGCATTCGACGGAAGAAATCATTCGTTCCTATCATGAGAATCAAGGCGACATCGAGGTTCGTTCATTCTTTCCGAAAATATTGGCGGCCATCACCACGGTTGGATTTGGCGGCAGTGCGGCGCTCGAAGGTCCCAGCATTTACGGGGGCGGAGCCATTGGATCTTGGCTGTGGACGAAGTTGCGACGCGTTCGACTAGAGCCACGAGACCGTCGCATCATGCTGATCAGCGGAGCCGCAGCCGGCATGGCCGCTGTGTTTCGCGCGCCCATGACAGGCCTGGTTTTTGCGCTGGAAATGCCCTACAAAGATGACCTGGCCCACGAGGCATTGCTGCCTTCGCTCATCGCTTCGGTCGTCTCCTACGTGACGCTGGCATTCTTTCTTGGCGCCACTCCACTGTTTAACTTCGCCAGCGCCACCTCCTTCACGGGCCGGGATCTTCTATGGTGCGCACTGCTGGGGGTTCTTATCGGCCTCGCCGCCATGGCATTCACCATCACGTTCCGGCGCGCTCGCGTGTTTATGGTCCACTGGTCGATACCACACTGGCTCAAGCTGACGCTCGGCGGCTTTCTCACTGGAGTTTGCGGGCTCGCATTCCTGTCGCTATTCCATGGGTCGCTTGTCCCTCTAGGTCCCAACTACGAGGCCGTCGGAGAAATTCTCAGCCGTCATCACAGCTCGTTGGAACTGATGGTCTTCGGTGTGGTCAAGCTTGCCGCAACCCTGTTTACTCTCGCCAGCGGCGGCGTCAGCGCCATGTTTGTTCCGCTCTTTCTTACGGGAGGTAGTTTCGGCACCGCCTTCGCGCAGGCGATTGTCCATTCCAACTCCGTCGAGCTATATGCCGCGGTTGGCATGGCGGCGTTTATCGCCGCGGGATACAAAACGCCGCTGGCCGCAGTCGTGTTTGTCGCGGAAGCCACAGGCGGCCATGCCTTCATCGTCCCGGCTCTAATCGGCGCCGCCGTTGCCTACGCGATTTCCGGCGAGGCATCCGCATCTGGCGATCAGCGACTGCACGAAGGCGTGCGCATCCAGGAACTAAAGAATATTCCGGTGGCGGAAGTGATGCAGCAAAGCGTGATTTCCGCCGTGGCCTCCTCGACCTTGAGTGAATTTGCGGAGGACGTTAGCAAACATCACCGGCACATTGCATTTCCGGTTTTGAAAGATGGTGCCATTGTTGGAATCATGTTGGTTTCGGTACTCGGGGTCATTCCTCCCCGGGAGTGGACAATCAGGAAGGTTGAAGACGTTGCCGAAAAAAATATCAAGAAAATCCCTCCCGATTGCGATGTTGCGGAAGCCCTGCGGCTGCTGCTCAGTGAACAGGACTATCACATGCTTCTCGTGACTTCCGAGGAGGGCAAGCTGATCGGCATTTTGACGAAGACCGACATTTTATCGGCTTTGAAGGTGCGCGGCGGCGAAGCCAAAGATCTGGTGTATGAGCCCGCCATCTCTTGATTGCAGCAGTTTGTGCGGATGGTTGTCTGAGCGGTGGAGATGACAACTTGTCGTGGCGAATGGGCACGGAAGACTGGTCACACTGACAAGAGAAAAAGCGTTCTAGCTTGATGGTTGGAGGTCTTCGATGTCCGACTTAACTGACTCCGATACTAGAATCTCTGCCGACGAAAAGCTGCCGAAGAAAAGCTTCTTCGGAGTGGCTTTGGAGCCGGAAGTCGTCAAAGTATCTGCCTATGCACTTCTGGTGGGCCTGATTGGGGGCTTAGTTGCGCAAGGGCTCCTGGAACTCATTTATCTATTTACCAACATATTTTTTTACGGCCGGCTGTCGTTCGCTATCACCTACCCGGCTCACAATCATCTTGGTCTGTGGGTCATCCTCATTCCTCCGATTGGCGGGTTGGTCGTTGGTTTTATGGTCCATTATTGGGAGCCGACGCTGAAGGGTCATGGCATTCCGGAAGCGATGGAAGCTGTGCTTTTTGGGCAAAGCCGAATGCGTTTAAGGGTTGCGCTGCTGAAGCCGCTCGCTACGGCATTCGCCATAGGAACGGGTGGACCGTTTGGGGCGGAGGGTCCCATCATTCAAACCGGAGCGGCCTTCGGGTCGTTGTTCGGCCAGGCCATCGGTCTCTCACCGTATTACCGGCGCGTTTTGCTGGCTGCCGGCGCAGCGGCGGGCATGGCGGCTACGTTTACTGCTCCCCTCGCAGGAATTCTGGTAGCAGTGGAGCTTTTGCTGTTTGAATTTCGTGCGCGCTCTTTCATTCCAGTGGCGTTCGCTGCTGCGGTGGCCACGGGCGTGCGCATTCACTTTGCGGGGTGGGCGCCGCTATTTCCAACCCCCGCTTTTAAGCTCGTCAACATGAATGAGCTATGGCTGTTCGCGCTGATGGGCATTTTGATGGGGATGATCGGCATCGCCATGATTCGCTCCCTATTCTGGCTGGAAGAATTCTTCGATCATTTACCCCTTCGACGGCCGCTTATCTGGGCGCCCGCCATTGGCGCATTGATTCTGGGCGCGATCGGATATTTTTATCCGCAGGTGTTTGGCACTGGATACGACACCATTCGCAGCATGTTGAATGACCGTCTCACAGTAGCGAATTTGATTGGCATCTCGGTGGCGAAGTTCTGGGCCTTGGTTATCTCTCTCGGATCCGGCACCACGGGCGGTGTATTTGCTCCGTCATTGATTGTCGGAGGCGGTATTGGTGCAGTCTACGCAATGTTCTGGCAGCACTTCTTCCCGCACTTTGTCAGCGATCCCGCATTCTACTCGCTGGTAGCCATGGCCGCAGTGTTCGCCGGGATCGCGCGGGCACCCTTCACCAGCATTGTGTTCTTGTTTGAGTTGAGCCACAATCCCAATTCCTTGTTGCCACTCATCGTCTGCGTCATGGTTTCCGACGGATTCGTTCGACTATTCAGTCCAGACTCGATCATGACCGGCAAATTGGTGAAGCGTGGACTGATCGTATTGCAGGACTACTCCGTGCCCGTGCTGATGCGCGCGCGAATTGACCAAGTCATGCATAAGAATTTCAGCGTCATCCCCGCCGATGCCGAGTTAAGGACTGTCCTGCACGACTTTGCTCCTCAAGGTCTGGATTTACTTCCCGTTGTCGAGCCCGATGGATCCTTGGTCGGCATCGTCGAGTCCCACGACCTGCTGCGAGTCGATCCTCCCGATCACCACTTCAAAATGCGGGAACTCGCGCGGAAAGACTACGTGTTGGCGCATCCTGGTGAACTAGTAGACCGGGTAAGCCGCAGCATGTTATTGCAGGATGTGGAGAACGTGATCATTGTGGAGCCGCACGGAATTTCAAAACCGATCGGAATCGCGCGCGCGAACGACATTCTGCAACTGCGGCGGTGGTTGGTGGACGAGGAAAGCAAGGGATTGCCCAGAGATTGGAAAGACAAGGAAAGAGGTTAAGAGAAGAAATAGATGGTTCAGGCATCCCTCACAGAATAGTTGCAAAGCGCAACTTTATGTTTGGCAGGATTGTTCTCCCCGTTTCAGAGGTAGCTGAAGGATATCGAAGGCTTCGACCGCCAGGTCGTGCTTGGCCGAGCTCAGGTGCTGTAGCTCATGCTTCCACATCCGAAAAGGGAGTTCTTACTGAGTTAACCACAGGGGTCAGAATTATTTCCGAGCCATATATCCGGGCGATCCCCCTCTGCAATGTCGAGGACTGAATACTCCATGATATCCTAATCTGTACTAGTTTAGTAAAGATTGGAAATGCGGTTGCATACTGAATGTTCAGACTCAACAAATTGACCGACTATGCCATCGTTGTCATGCAGTATGTCGCCAGTCGTCCCGAAGCTCCGCTGCACACGACCCGGGAGTTGACTGCGGCAACGCAGTTGCCTTCACCGACAGTCAGCAAGATATTGAAGGAACTTCAGGATCACGGACTGGTAACTTCGCAGCGGGGTATGAAGGGCGGTTATTCTCTGGCACGGCCTGCCTCAATGATTTCCGTGGCGGAAATCATCGAAGCACTTGAGGGTTCCATAGGATTCACCGAGTGTGCGACCGCGCCCGGATATTGCGAACTTGAAGGCAACTGCAGAATCCAAAGCAATTCCTATGTAATTGGCCGCGCCCTAGAGCAGACTCTGGGGAGCATCACGCTAGCCGATCTCACAACTCCATTGCAGATAGGAAAGATGCACACATCCAACCGGAGAAGCGCCCTTACATCTATAACCTCGGGCAAAGGGAGAATCCGATGACTACACCGAACACGATTCAGGATATTGCCAGCCGGGAATACAAGTGGGGATTCATTACCCAAGTTGCTGAGGACCGCATTCCCAAGGGGCTCAGCGAGGACACCATCCGGCTGATTTCAACGAAGAAGAATGAGCCGAAGTTCATGCTGGACTGGCGGCTGAAGGCATACCGCCATTGGGCATCGCTCGAGCGCGCAAATGCCGAGCCGACGTGGGCCCATATAAAGCATCCTCCGATCGATTACCAGGGCATTACCTATTACTCGGCGCCGAAGCAGAAGCCAAATCGGAAGAGTCTGGACGAGGTCGATCCTGAAGTCCTGGAAGCTTACAGCAAACTGGGGATTTCCCTGAATGAACAGAAGCGGCTTTCCGGCGTGGCGATCGATGCGGTGTTCGACAGCGTTTCGGTGGCGACCACCTTCAAGGCGAAGCTGGCTGAGAAGGGCGTGATTTTCTGCTCGTTTTCCGAAGCGGTGCAAAAGCATCCCGAGCTGGTCCAGAAATATCTGGGGTCGGTTGTCCCCTACAGCGATAACTTCTTCGCGGCGTTGAACGCCGCAGTGTTTAGCGACGGCTCGTTTGCTTACGTACCCAAGGGAGTCCGCTGCCCCATGGAGCTCTCGACCTATTTTCGCATCAACACGCAGGAAGCGGGGCAGTTTGAACGCACGCTGATCGTGGTGGAGGAAGGCGGTTACGCGAGTTACCTGGAAGGTTGCACGGCTCCGAAGCGTGATGAGAACCAGTTGCACGCGGCCGTCGTCGAGTTGATTGCGCTCGACAATGCAGAGATCAAATATTCGACGGTACAGAACTGGTATCCGGGCGATAAGGAAGGGATTGGTGGCATCTACAACTTCGTCACCAAGCGTGGTAAATGTCTGGGGAACAACTCGAAAATTTCATGGACGCAGGTGGAGACCGGTTCCGCGATTACCTGGAAGTATCCGAGCGTGATTCTGATGGGCGACAACTCGGTGGGCGAGTTTTATTCGGTTGCGCTGACCAACAATTATCAGCAGGCGGACACGGGAACGAAGATGATCCACATTGGCAAAAACACAAAGAGCACCATCATTGCCAAGGGTATCTCTGCCGGACATGGGCAGAACACGTATCGCGGCCAGGTAAAAATCATGAAGGGCGCAACGGGAGCGCGGAATTTCACGCAGTGCGACTCGCTGCTGATTGGCGACCTGTGCGGCGCACACACCTTCCCTTATATAGAAGTTAGAAATGGCACTGCGCAGATGGAACATGAGGCGTACACGTCCAAGGTCGGCGACGACCAGATTTTCTACTTCCGCCAGCGCGGCCTTTCGGCGGAGGAGGCGGTCACCATGATTATCAATGGATTTTGCAAGCAGGTTTTTCGCGAGCTGCCGATGGAGTTCGCTGTCGAAGCACAGAAATTGCTGAGTGTCAGCCTGGAAGGGAGTGTTGGATAAATCATGAGTTTGCTTGAAATCCGCGATTTGCATGCAACCGTGAACAATCAGGAAATCCTTAAAGGAATTGACTTGGCCGTTAACGCCGGCGAGGTGCATTCCCTTATGGGGCCGAACGGGTCCGGGAAGAGCACTCTGGCGCAGGTGCTTGCGCGCCGTGATACCTATGTCGTGACCCGCGGCGAGGTTCTATTCAATGGCAAAGACCTGCTGGCCATGAAGCCGGAGGAGGCGGCATGCGAGGGGCTTTTTCTGGCCTTCCAATATCCGGTCGAAGTTCCGGGGATCAGCAATGCGTATTTTCTGCGGGCGGCGTTGAATGCGTTACGCAAATACCGCGGCGAGGAGCCGCTGGACGCGATCGATTTCCTGCCTATCCTGAAAGAGAAGATGAAACTTCTGGAGATGGACGAGCGCTTTCAAGGCCGGTCGGTCAACGACGGATTCTCAGGCGGAGAAAAGAAACGCAATGAAATTGTCCAGATGGCGGTGCTCGGACCAAAGCTGGCTGTCCTGGATGAGACCGACTCCGGCCTCGATATTGATGCGCTCAAGATTGTTGCCAGGGGAGTCAACGCCATGCGCAGCCCGGACCGCGCTATCGTGCTCATCACTCACTATCAACGGTTGCTGGACTACATTGTCCCGGACTATGTGCATGTTATGGCGGGCGGCAGGATCGTGAAATCCGGGGGCCCAGAGTTGGCGCTGGAACTCGAGAACAAAGGCTATGGCTGGATAGCTCCAGACCTGGTCGGCGCGGAATAGGAGGGCAGCCCATGGGAACGATCGCACAAGTCACGGAGTTGGGCAGCCTCCTGGTGGCGTTCAATGAGATTGAACAGCGTACCCTCACGCAACCTGGATGGATTCGATCGCTGCGCAGAGATGCTTTTACACGTTTTTGCGATGTTGGCTTTCCGACCACTAAAGATGAGGACTGGCGATTTACCAGTGTAGCCTCCATCTCGGGAGAGTCATTTAGCCTGCCAAAGAGTGGCCGTACATCCCTGACACTACAGGACGTGCAACCATTCTTGATTCCGAGGGCCGCCTGTGTATTGGTGTTCGTAAATGGCCGCTTCCGGGCTGAACTGTCTACGACAGAGTTACTCCCTACGGGCATTACAGCAGGCAGCGTGGCGGATGCAATTGCCAACGGTCCAGCGACGTTGGAGGCCCACCTAGGTCGCTATGTCGATATTCAGCGGGATGCATTCTGCAGTCTCAACACCGCATTATTTGAGGACGGCGCATACGTCCGTGCTGCACGTGGAACAGTGCTGGAAGCTCCAGTCCACCTTCTGTATGTGTCTACTGCGGCCGGGACTCCGGAAATGGCGCATCCGCGAAATCTACTGGTGGCTGAGTCAGAGACGCAGATCAACATAGTCGAAGAACATGTCTCGCTGAGTAGTGGGGTCTTTTTCTCCAATGTCGTTACCGAGTTGATTGCGGGGGAAAATGCGGTGGTTTCGCATCACATGATCGAGCGGGAGAGCCGGAACGTATTCCATTTTTCCACTCTTCGGATGCAGCAGGATCGAAACTCCAATGTAAGTTCGCATTCCGTGTTGATCGGCGGCGCGCTCGTGCGTAATAACGTTCACCCCGTGCTCGGCGGTGAGGGAGGAGAATGCTTGATCAACGGCCTTTTTCTTGGTGACGATCGACAGCACATGGACAATTACATGCTGGTGGAACACGTCAGCCCACACTGCAATAGCAGGCAGTTTTACAACGGAATTCTGGATGGACATGCGCACGGCGTTTTTCACGGCCGCATCGTAGTCCATCAAGAGGCCCAGAAAACGAATGCCAAGCAGACCAATCGCAACCTGTTGCTGTCCGATTCTGCACAAATCGACACTAAACCGCAACTGGAGATTTACGCAGATGACGTGAAGTGCACGCACGGCGCGACCATTGGGCAAATTGATGAGCATGCGCTCTTTTACTTGCGCTCCCGTGGCATCGATGAACAGGCGGCGCGCGGCCTCTTGCTATTTGCCTTTGCAGGGGAGTGCCTGGGGCGCCTAAAGTCCGACCCCATACGCAAGCACATCGAGCGGATCGTCCACCTGTCATTGCCGGCAGGAATAAGACCAGTCACAGAAGACGGGCTGGAGATGGCAAGCCGTTAGGAGGAGATTGGATGAACTCCATCGTAGAAAGCGCCGTTAGCATTCATAGTCACGACAGCTCTGGAGGCTTCGATGTCCGCCAGGTCCGAGCCAACTTCCCCATTCTGAACCGCCAAGTCCATGGCCATCCGCTGGTGTATCTGGACAATGCGGCCACCACGCAGAAGCCCCAAGTGGTGCTCGATGCTCTGTCGAGTTACTACACGCAGAGCAATGCCAACGTACATCGCGGCGTCCATCTGCTCTCCGAGTCTGCTACCGAAGCCTATGAGGGCGCGCGTAATATCGTGCAGGATTTTCTGAATGCCGCTGATCCGAGCGAGATTATTTTTGTTCGCGGCACCACGGAGGCCATCAATCTTGTCGCCCAGACCTATGGCCGCAGGCATCTCGGCAGCGGAGATGAAATCATTATTTCCGCGATGGAACACCACTCCAATATCGTTCCCTGGCAGATGCTGTGCGAGGAAAAGGGAGCACGTCTGCGGATCGCTCCCGTCAACGACGACGGTGAGTTGTTAGTGGAGGAGTTTGAGCGGCTGCTGAACGCAAAAACGAAGCTTGTCTCGGTTGTTCACATCTCCAATGTGCTTGGAACAATCAATCCGATCCGGCAAATTGTACAGATGGCCCATCAAAGGAATGTGCCGGTGCTGGTCGATGGCGCGCAAGCGGTTCTTCACGGCAAAGTGGATGTGCGTGCGCTCGACTGCGATTTCTACGCTTTCTCCGGCCATAAAATTTATGGCCCGACCGGGATCGGAATTCTTTACGGCAAGCAAGCATTACTTGACGCCATGCCTCCTTATCAGGGTGGTGGGGACATGATCCAGTCCGTCACCTTCGAAAAAACTCTTTACAATCGGCTACCGTACAAATTTGAGGCAGGTACGCCTCATGTCGCTGGCGCCATCGGGCTTGCAGCCGCCATCGATTATCTATCCAAAATCGGGCTCGAAGCCATTGCGGCCCACGAACATGATCTGCTGGCCTACGGCACGACGGCACTGAACGCCGTGCCGGGTCTCCGGTTGATTGGGACCGCGAAAGAAAAGGCGGGAGTGCTGTCGTTTGTGATGGAGGGCATCCACCCGCATGATATTGGCACCGTGCTCGACCGGCAGGGAATTGCGATCCGTACCGGCCATCATTGCGCGCAACCGCTAATGCAACGTTTCGGCATTCCGGCCACGGCGCGTGCCTCTCTGGGCGTGTACAACACAACGGACGAACTCGACGCGCTGGTGGCGGGCATATACAAATTGAAAGAGGTCTTCGCCTGATGTCGGAATTGGAAGATCTCTATCAAGACGTTATTTTGGAACATAGCAAGCATCCGCGGAATTTCCGCGTCGTGGAAACCGCGAATCGACAGGCCGAAGGCTATAACCCGTTGTGCGGCGATCACTACACCATCTTCCTGGACCTCGAAGACAACACCATCCGCGACATTTCGTTTCAAGGCTCTGGATGCGCGATTTCAAAGGCTTCGGCATCCATGATGAGCCATGCGCTCAAAGGCAAAACGGCGGTGCAGGCAGAAGAATTATTCAACAAGTTTCATCGGCTGATGACTTCGCCCGATGCCGACAGGGCTGCCGATCTTGGCAAGCTGGCGGTGTTCGCAGGGGTTGCAGAGTTTCCAACCCGCATTAAGTGTGCCACGCTGCCCTGGCACACACTGCTCGCGGCCTTGCAGGAAAAGCAAATGGCCTCGACGGAATAAACCCGGCGGCGAATCCGGTGCCGCAGATCAGGAGAGAACATGCCGACCGAGATTATTGAGCTCACACGCGACTGCAAAGCTACGGAGATTCCCGCCGGAAATCTTCATATTTTGTCTGGGGGCACACCGGTCTTCCTCCAGCAAAGTCTAGGCGGCAGCTACACGATCTCTACCGGGTATCAACTTATGCGCATCGACGCCAAGGATGCGGATGCGCTGGGCTTCGAGGTGCCTGCGGGCCTCGAGGAGGCATCGAATGAGTTCAGCGAGAAACTGGTGTGGGACCAACTGAGAATGGTGTACGATCCGGAGATTCCGGTCAACATTGTCGATCTCGGTCTTGTCTACACCTGCATTATCACGCCAGTGCAGGGCGGTCAGAAGATCGACATCACCATGTCGATGACCGCTCCTGGCTGCGGCATGGGCGACGTGTTGAAGTCTGATATTGAGGGGAAGCTGACCGGATTGCCGGAAGTGAAAGAAGTCAACGTGACGATTGTTTTCGATCCGCCTTGGAGTCCCCGCCTGATGTCGGAGGCTACCAGGCTGCAGCTAGGATTGGATTAGAGAACTAGACCAGATTGTCGATTTTAATCTCTATAGGGTCAGGGCTATTCATGGCCGCGGCGACTAAGTCATCGAGCTCGCCCGAACGAATATGTTCAGGTGAATTCCGCTCTGCGCCGAATTGGTGCGGATCAACTTCCTTTGAGATGGGAATCGAACAGTGACTAAAGTCCCTGCGACGGCTTTGCAGCACCCCTACTCTGAGCAGGGGTGAAAAAATGATTAATGCCAATCAGACTATCGGTGAAGTAGCTAGACGCCAACCATCAACGGTTGAGGTGTTCGAGCAGCTTGGGATGCAATACTGCTGCCACGGAGAAGATACGGTCGAAGCAACATGCAAATATCTGGGGTTGCCCATTAAGGGAGTTCTCAGTGAATTGAATCGCGTAGCCGATGCGAACAGCACAAGAAAAGCTTCGTGGGCAGACCCAATCCTGGAAGCGCTGATGGGAAAGCTGCTTCGGACCCGCACGGTTCTGATTCAACAAGATCTCCCCCGTATTCAACAACTCGCCCATACTGTGAGTTCGTGTCATCTTCGGGCACACCCCAACGCCATCCACGTCGCTCACCTTTCCGCAACGCTTGCGCATGAAGTTACATCGCATTTTTCGGAAGAAGCGCAAATAGTGTTTCCGAAGATTCGAGAACTCGAGCTGGCCTATGTGGGCAGCAGTTCCGCGACTGTCAACCTGGAAAGCGTACGCAATGATTTGGCACACATGACGCATGAGCATAGTGCGGTAGGGGATCTGCTGTCCAGAATTCAGGACGTTACGGAGGACTACAACGGCACTGCCACCGAGTGTCCTTCCTATCGGGAAATTTGCGAGAAGCTGAAGGGATTGGACGGGGAGATCCGTCAGGAGGTTCATCTGGAAAACAACGTCCTCTTCGATCGAGCCCGGCAAATCTCCGGGGCACTCTACGGCTAGTCGAAAGTGGTTTAATCTTTGCGAACAAAAAGCATCAAGCGACTTGGGGCCTCTCCTCCGCAAAGGTCTGGTTAGATTTTAGGTAGAGGTTGGGAGCCGATGAGCAAGCTGCCGGGAAAAATTGGGATCGTGGGTGCTGGTAGCGTAGGGGCGACGATCGCCTACGCTTGCATGGTGCGTGGAGTGGGCAAGCATATCAGCCTGTTTGACATCGCAAAAACAAAAGTGGAGGCCGAGATACTGGACCTGAACCACGGGCTGATGTTTGTGCCGATGGCAAAGGTAGACGGTTCCGATGATTTGAACGTGCTGGAACGGTCCGATGTAATCGTGGTAACCGCAGGCGCAAAGCAAAAACCGGGGCAGACGCGCGTTGAGCTGGCCGAGACAAACACTACGATCTGCCGTAAGCTAATTCCAGACCTGCTACGCGTCGCTCCGCATGCGACGTTGCTGATGGTAACCAACCCGGTCGACGTGCTCACATACGTGGCCCTGAAACTCAGCGGACTGGAAAGCCGGCGGGTTCTAGGAAGCGGCACGGTGCTGGATAGCTCTCGGTTCCGGTTCCTCATTGCCCAGCGTTGTGCAGTCGCGGTGCAGAATGTGCACGCCTACATCGCCGGTGAGCACGGCGATAGCGAGATTCCGCTGTGGTCGAGCGCGAGCATCGGCAATGTCCCGGTGCAGGGTTGGCACATGCCTGGCCATGGAGTGCTAAGCACGCAGGAGGAGCAGGAGATCTACCAGACCGTGCGCACGGCGGCTTACAAAATCATTCAAGGCAAGGGCGCGACGAACTACGCGATTGGCTTGGCGGTGGCTACGATTCTGGAAGCGATTCTATGGAACGAGGGCCGCGTGCTTCCAGTGAGCTCCCTGCTGAGTGACTATCGAGGCATTAGCAACGTGTGCCTCTCAGTACCATCGATTGTGGGTATCCGTGGTGTGGAGGGCTTGCTGCCGGTGCCTATGAATGCTTCCGAAGAGGCCGGCTTACGTTCGAGTGCTGAAGCCATCAAGCACGTGCTAAGTACGCTGGGCTTCTGAGGACGGCAAGGAATCAGCTAAAGGTGTACCCGTCGATGATGAAACGATAGCGGCGCAGAATTGTCGCGTCGGGACGACAATAGACGTGAGCAGGAGGAGCGATGAAGCCAACGCAGGAACTTCATAATCTCGGGCAAAGCTTGTGGCTCGACAACATCACACGGGATTTACTGGAGAACGGAACGCTCAAGCGTTATATCGATGAGTTTTCAGTCACAGGACTTACATCGAATCCAACCATCTTTGAGCACGCCATCTCAAAGAGCAAATCCTATGACGCGGATATTGGGCGTCTACTGTCATCCGGCCTTTCAGGAGAGGATCTCTTTTTCGAGTTGGCCTTGCAGGATCTGACTCGTGCCGCCGACCTTTTCGGCCCAGTTCACGAACGGACGGCCGGCAATGATGGCTTCGTTTCGCTTGAGGTATCGCCTCTTCTCGCTTATGACACCAAGGGTTCGGTGGCCGCAGCGACCTCGCTACACAAGAAAGGGAATCGTCCCAACCTCTTCATCAAGATTCCGGGGACGGATGAAGGAAATCCCGCAATCGAAGAAGCAATCGCAGGTGGCGTGGCCATCAACGTAACGCTTCTCTTTTCTCGTGAGCAATACCTGGCGTCGGCAGAGGCGTACCTGCGTGGATTGGAGCGGCGTATCGCAGCGGGCCTCAGTCCCGATATTCGTTCGGTGGCTTCGGTTTTTCTGAGTCGATGGGACGGTGCGACGATGGACAAAGTCCCCGACCAACTTCGGGATAAGCTCGGCATTGCCATCGGTCAGCAGACCTACAAGGCCTATCGAGATATGCTGGCGTCCGATCGCTGGCAGCGTTTGGCCAATTTTGGCGCGCGGCCCCAGAGACTCCTGTTTGCCAGTACCGGTACCAAGGACCCAAAGGCTTCCGACGTTCTTTATATTGCCGCTCTGGCCGCGCCAAACACGATCGACACCATACCTGAGAAGACTCTTCTGGCCTTTGCTGATCACGGCAAACTGAGCGGAACTCTTCCGCGCGATGGAGGAGAATGTGAAACTGTTCTGGGCAACTTTCGAAAAGCGGGAATCGATCTAGATCAGCTGGCGGCGGACCTGCAATCGCAGGGCGCCAAGTCCTTTGATGAATCGTGGCAAAAGCTGCTCAGTGCAATTGAGGCTAAGGGCAAGGAGTTGCAACCCGCTTCCTAAGCGGCGAGGATCTGGCCAGCATTTGAGCCATTCGATTTTCGACGGAGCGGACAGAGGTTTTCAGGGCAGAGGTCGCAGGTCCGAGCGCCGTCGTCCCCGCCAGATAATAAGGACTTAAGTCCGATCTGGCAGAAAAAACGAGAGAACAGAAAAAAATACATCGACAAGGTATCTTGTTTAGTTGCGTAGCAGTAAATAAAGTTCACATGAAAAGGCTCCCCGAATCGGGAGCCTTTTCATGTGTTTGCCCCGGGGCGGGCATGCGGCGGGGGCATTGCCCGCGCTCATACAGGTCAAAGGGAGCAAGCTAGTCACTGTGAATATTTCCTGAGCCTGTCGCCGCGCTGACTTCATGCCCGCCTCCATTCCGTTGGTTGCGCAAATGATGATGATGATCCTTCGAACTTTCCATCGCTATGGAAGAGGGCGCAGAGATGTCGTCCGAGCCGATTGCAATAGAACTCCTGAGCCGAGGGTGACCGGGGGGAGTGATACGGTGGCTGAAGCGCAGCCTGAAGACGTCGCGAATCCGCATGTCGGCGCGCCATGTAACTGGAATGGCGGAATCCCAGAGGCGCAAGAGGCACGCAAAGCCAACCAGCAAACGGGCTACGACCGACACTTAGCTCCCACGATTCTAATGAAAACAGGTTGTCGCTAACTCCTGAATTGCAAGAAGTGTGCCACGTTCTAAGCCTGAGAATGAGCGTACTCAGCCGGAGCACGGTTTAACGGGCGATTGCAACAGGAGTCATTACATCTGGTTGTGCACTTGGATCGCCGGCAGCGGGTCCATGCCACACTCCGCCGCCATACGTGTCGATGTAAATTTTGGATGGATCGTTTTCGTCGAGAATCACGCGATGTCCCCATTTGAAGTTATATCCATCCAGCCGAGCCCAATGCTTGCCGGCGTCCATAGAGCGATAGGCTGCTGAATCGAAGCCGCAAATATAGAGGACATCCGGATTTTTTTGGTCGAGCGTTAGATCGTAGACGTGCTGCGATTCCTGAAAGATTGGCGTCCATGTTTGTCCTGCGTTAGTCGAAAGAAACACGCCGCCACCATGATCCACTTCAGTACCTTCGCGACCCCATGCGGTGAGATACAGACGTTGCGGGTCTCGCGGATCGACTGTCAGCCCAGTCGGTCCATTGGTTCCGACGGGAAGATTCATTTTGACCCAGTGTTCCGCTTTATCAGTGGAGCGATAGAGAGCTCCCGGACCGGGGACTGGCGGATTTCGTCCCTCTGATCTGCGGGCGACAACCAGGTACAAAATTCCTGCCTTCGTTAAAGTAAGGCGCCATGCAAATGGTTGCGCTCCGGTAATGCCATTGTTCTTGAGTGACCATGTCTTTCCGTTGTCGACTGACTTATACACACCATGACCGAATCCAGTGGCGTACAGAGTGCGCTTGCCGACTGGACTGTTCGGATCCATCAGGATATCTGTAACCGAGGCCGATGGCATGCCTTGATTGCTCCGCGTCCAGTGCCACCCGCCATCGGTTGAGACGGCTACGCCTCCAGTGAAAGTCGACGGATTGCGATGTCTCCAATCTTTTGCGCGCGGCAAATCATGCACGCCGCTGAAGGCTCCCCAGATGAGTCCCTTCACTTTAGGATCGAAGGCAAGCCAGTAGGTGGTATTGCGCCACATTTCAGGAACGCCGCTGCTGGTGCTCTGCCAGGAAGCGCCGCCATTGCCGCTCTGGAAGAGTCCAATGTCGGTATTGTCCATGTAGAGATGCTTTGGATTGAAGGGATCGAATTGGATTCCATAATTTGTCGTCACGTCCAGGCCTCGCGTCGTCCACCGGTCTCCATCGGCCCGCCGGGAACTGACGTCTTTCCAGGTTTTGCCCCCATCGAGAGTTCGATAGGTTCGAAACAGGTCAGTCGCATAGCAGATGTTTGGATCCGTCGGCGCCACTCCTAAAGTGCGAGGAGAATCGAAGAAGATCGATTCGCCGTTTTGTGTGGAGCGCTGTTCGATCCAGGTTCCCTCCAGGTTCTTCGCCGGCTTGGTCGATTCCTTGAATACAATGTGCCAGCTTCGACCGCCATCCTCCGTCTTAGCGATTCCGTTGAATAAATTCAACGCTCCCGCCCCAAGCTGCAAATCGCGAAAGCCGACATACGCGACCTTAGCATGGTCTTCACTAACAGAAACAGCTTCAAATTTTCCGGAGCTTTGACCCAGCGATGGCGTAGTGTCGCGCCAGTCGCCACCGCCATTCTCGGAGAGATATAACTTGCCTGCCTGTGTCGTCGCGTACAACCAGGGTGCGTTGCTTGTATGCGCAGCACTGACGGCGAAGATGCTGCTCTGCAGCTTGCCCAGTTTCGACACAACGCCGTCGTGGCTCACACGGTAAGCTCCGCTTCCGGCAACAACGACGAGATCATCCTGATCAAACGTCAAGAGGAGAGCGCTTTCCGGAATCGGCGCCAGTCGCTTCCAAGAGCTTCCGTGATCGTAAGAAACCAGCAGCATTGAATTTGAATTCTCTTTGTTGGCGGCTGTCGCGGGTACACTAAAGAGCGATCGAGCGACATGAGCGGTCGACGTCGCGTGCTCCTTCGTGAAAGCGATATAGATCCGTTTCGAATCATGCGGGTCAACCGCAATCGCAGAGATTCCGCCTGCTCCCGGATAGCTAGTATCGTCTGTGGTGAGAAAGACGTCCGCGTGATCGCCAACCTGGTGTTCGACCGTATTCTTGCGCGGGTTCGGAAAGATCATGCTCCATGATTTGCCTTGATTCTCACTGCGCCATAGGGCCGCGTTGGCAGCATAGATCACATTCTTGTCGTGCGGATCGTAAGCAAAGCCGTCAAGGCCGGTCAGCAGATTGAATATGCGCCAGGAATCGCCATTATCGTGCGTTATGTAGCCGCCGGTCATGTCGCAATGTTCTAGCACCAGGCTGGGATCGTGCGGGCTTATCGTGGGTGCGATCATGGTGCCGCCTCCGCCCGGGCCGACAATTTTCCAACTGTCAAAGCGTGGTGCCTGTCCCAAGGCCGGAACGAGCGCAGCAAGCAGGAAAGCAAAAACCAGATTGATTTGTTTCAATGGAATCTCCGATCAGGTTAAGGAAGCCGCCAGGTGTCTTGGTAACCAGTGACTTCTTTAAAATTCTTCGCTGCGCATCGGCGCCATAGCTGTCGCAGTGCTTGCTTTGATCGACGCTTTCTTATCGCTTATCTATTCATCGTTCTTCAGCCATTCCAGATAACTCTCCTGGGGATCTCCCTCGGGCCTCACCAAAATGTGCACACCCGTTTTCGACGTGGCTTCGCCACTCGGTTGGCGCTTGTATTGGTTCCGAATGGAGCTTTCTGAAAGTACTTGCCCGTTTGCGTCGACACCGTTCAAAATCCAGCACGGACGAGGGCTCATCGCAGCAGCCATCTGTGGAAGATCGAAACTGCGCAAGATGCCCGGCACGAACCACGCAAGATGGGTTGTATACGTATCGGATTGAAGGATCGACATATAGTTGGCCAGGGTTCGATCCAAGAGAACGGAGTGCACGCGGTCCTCCAGGACCGCCGCCATCATCGCTGCCAAGCCAGCGCTCCCAACTCCTGCGATTCTTATTTGCGTAGCATCGACATCGGGCCGGCTGGCCAGGTAATCCACGGCGCGCAGTGTGTCCCAGACTCTCTGGCCGATTACGGGCCGGCCCATCACCAGGCAAGTCCATGCGAATCTCTCGTCCAGATGAACACTGCTGTTGTAATATTCCGGCCCTCCACGAGGGAATCGCGGCGTGGTCAAACCCGTGCCGCGCAAGGTGATCGCGCACACCGCATATCCTGCATCCAGCAAACGATCCATCGATCCCGGTTCTGCGACAACGCCATCACCGCCATCGTCCGTCAAATAAAGGATGGTCGAACCACCTCTGCTTTGGGCTGAGGGCCGAACAAACCAACCAGGAACGCGCATCCCAGGCTCGGACTCGAACTGAATCTCCTCAATTACAACGTTCTTGCGCGGATTGGTTGAACGAACCCTGGACTGCAGCGGTGTTCTCTGCTGCGGCAGCGCGAGCAAACCGGTGAGCTCCTTCTTGACCTGAGCCCGGACGCTCGCCGAATCCATGGCAGCGTTTTGGAACGGGCTCTTCTCCATGACGATTCGAGCGTGATCGGTATTCAGCTGAACGACGGAGCGTCCGCCGATCGATGTCGATACCTGACCTGTGCTGGTAGCGTTGAGTTTTCCCTCGGGAATCTTGTCCAACTCCGCCTCCGCGATTTCCGAGTTCGTGTTCTTGAGCCAGCGATTGAACCACGCATAGATCGGCATGCGGTTAAAGTAATTCAGTCCGTGCGGGAGATGGGAAGCAAAAAGTCCTACACGATCTTTTGCTCCGCTCAGGTCGTAAACACCTTGCAGCTCTCGATAGATTTCCTGCGTCGCCTCTTCGTACACAGGGGAGTAGGTCACACCCTCGTCGTGCGTTGTGTAGCAAATCAATAGCGGCTTCGGGGCGAAGGCCAGCAACAAATCTCCGCGATCAATCCGGAGAGGAAGCGAGCCCACAATGTTTTGTTCCGCGTCGTCTGTCGCTCCCGGAGGATCGAAAAACGGTCCCGCAACATTTTCTGTATTTCCATCGCTTACGGCAGCCGCTCGCAGTCGCGGCTCCAGAGCGGCGAGATACATCGTCATCGTGCCGCCGCCGGATTGCCCCGTACATCCAAGCCGCGTCGCATCTACTTCGGGACGGCTGATGAGATAGTCAAGACCACGAATGCCATCCCACGCGCAGTACAGAGAAAAGCTTTCACCGATCAGAACCATCGGCCAGCCTGCTTGCGAGTGTTCCCCGGTTGGTCCATAGAGAGACCGGCCAGTCTTTGGATTGATGTACTGGAGTCGCTCTCCCTGGCCGAAGGGATCATAGCTCAATACCACGTAACCCTGACGCGCTAGGTTCTGATATAGGTGCTGATAGTAGTGGTACGCCTTGCCGTTATCAGAATGGCCAACCGGCGCCAGAATCGCTGGATATGGAGGTTTCCCTGAAGCAGGGAGATAGAGATTGGCAGTCACATACACCTTGGGGAAGCTCTCAAACAGGATGTTCTCGATTCGATAGGGACCGCGATCCATGGTGCCGGTCACGCGAGCATTGAGTGGTGTTTTCTCCGGCATCCCTCCAATCAATTCCCACAGCTTCGAACGAACCATGGTGATGCGTTCTTGCAATTGCGCCTTGGAATGAATTGATGCCAGCGCGGCAAGCCGCCGGCTTCTTGCCTGATTCATTTCGACTGTCAAGTAACTTGGCCAATCGACCCAGAAATTACGATCGGAGCGGGCCGGATCTTCCGCCGCAGGGACTGAACCAACACCGCCAGATTCGGAAAACACTTGAGTGGAATTGGCAGCCAGTGCCGCGGCACCGATCAGGTTCGCTGCAAGGAAATCTCGCCGCGTCGTCATGCGCTCATGCTCCATTCTGCTGGATCGATCGTAGTGTTCTTCTGTTATCCAGGGAACCTTGACGCACCTCGCTTTCGCAGTG
>JAZKAG010000096.1:11607-25906 GCA_040389265.1 Acidobacteriota bacterium | reverse complement strand
TTCCTAAACACGCTCAATATGAAGGCACAGGTTGTTAAGTTGTCGCACGTCAACACGAAGAATTCCGCGCTCATTCGCACGCAATCGAAGTAATTGTGCGGGCGCACCCGGTGGAACCGCCGACGGCGAAGTGGAGACGTTCAAGCCTGTGAAATTCAATTCATATATCGCGTTTTCTATAAGGCTTGTGATCAATAGAAAATTACACCCCAGGTCGGGCAGCGACACCTCACCCTCATTCAGCCTGGAACCGACAACGCTGAAAAGAACGATGGAACCTTGTTCAAACGCTGCCCCGGCGAAGTTCTCTCCTTTGACTAGCTCTACACGCTTGCCGCCCGTCGCACCCTCGTTTCCAATCTCGAAAACATGAAGAAAAAGGTCTTCATTCGCCGGCTCAGTAGGCGAAACCTCAATACGCCATGCGCCTGGGACTACATTGACGCGGTTCGATTTCTCAATGCGGTCATAATCCTGACCCCAAAATGTCTTCCACATATGAAGCAGCTTAGGATCCGTCGGCAGTGGACCTCCGTTGGCTGGATCGAGCGGCCAGTTTTGTCCACTTCCCCAGGCCCCACCACTGTCGTTGCCCGGAGTGTAGAACTCATTGCCAGGACCGCCGCGCCGCGCGATATTCCGCTGGCTGGGCAGAAGGGAATGCACCCGCAGCTCTCCTGACCCCTCTTTCAGCACAAATGTTTTTGCGTTTGCAAAATTGCTGAAACCCTCTGCATCGTTTCCAATATTGCCGTCCACAGTTGGGCGGTTCACGCCATGCAACAGCCACGCTTTGTGAAGATTCGGATTTGTACTCTTGACCCGGTCGAACACAAACAACAAGTTGCCTTCTGGAAGGTAGACGACTTCGCGAGTAAACCTGCTGAGCTTTCCGTCGATGAATGCCTTGGTCGCATCCCCCAGGGCGTAATGGTACTGGCCGGGCACGTGATCGATCGCATGCATGCAGCCCAAATCCCAAATGTCGCGCGTGTTGTTCCAATCTTCGATACTGCGGATCGTATTCCAATACCGCGACGAGTTCATGCGCTGTCCGCCGTCGTTCGCGGCCGCCAGAACGTCGGAGGACCAGAAGAATTGTTCCAAGGGATCGTAGACCAGTACCGAATTGTGCGCGACGGTGCGACGGTAGTAATTCAGGTAGTGCGGACTTTCCGATTCCGTGTAATCGGCTCCACTGTCGATCGCCAGGTATCCGTTGTGATAGATCGTGAGCTGGTTTTGATCCAGATGCTGATGCTTTGCAAAGTACGGGCCGCAGTCAAACTCAATCCAAGTGGAGTCGGCCTTCCAGCCGTCGCGCATGACTAGATGCCCGACACCTGGAAAATAGCGTTGCCGCGGCAGATCGTTTGCGCTCGAAAGAGCGGGGTTTTGCGGAGTGACCTCCGGATCGTCCCATAAAAACTGCAACACGGGGAGCACCCAATCCTTAACGAAAAATCCACTGTCTCGCAGGAGCCACGCGCTGTAAGGATCTTTAAAGCGGTTGACGGCGTAGCCGACCACCGCGGTGTCTCGCGTATCCAGCACAGGGTATTCATTGTCTCCTTCTCGCGAAGGCGTCCCGTTTGGCATCAACTTATATAGATAGGTATCTCCAATATTGCGGAACAGGGAATACCTGCGGGCCGGATCCACTCCTGTGGTGGTTCGCTGCAGCTCGACCATCAGCAACAGCGAAGCCCACGTGATCCGCATGTAATCCATGGATTCGTGATAACTACCCTTAGGGGTTACGAATTCGGTTTGTTCAAAAATGTTCCGTAGCCCTTGCTGCACCTGGTCGCGTAAAGGCTCGCAGCGCCGGTCGAAGTCGGCATATCCTTTGATTGCCGCCAGCGGGAAAGCGGCCAGCGCCAGATAACGCACCGGATAGTTCGCATAGGAGATTTGCCTCGGTCTTGAAAGCTCTGGTCGAGCCAGAATCTTCACGCTTCCTTCGAACAACTGGTTCGCGATGCGGTCCTTCAAGGCCGAATCAAAATGCGGATGACCAAATAGCCAATCGAACGCCAACGACCAACGAGTGTAGTCGAGCCAGTTTCGCGACGGCCTGCCCCCGGCCGGTAATTGTGTGGCGCGCATCTCCGTCAACGCTCGGTCTGCAAAACTCTCCTTCCCGGTCAGTTGCCAGCTCAGCGCCCATCCCAACAGATCATCGGACGGCCGTAATCCTGCGGCGTAGCGCGTTCGGAGCAGCGCGAGTCCGGTAAACGGGTCTTCTTCCGCGATCAAGAGTCTGGGTTTTCGTCCCGGCGACTGCGCGCGAACCCACGCTGGCGTGGCGATCGAAGTGGCCAGCAGCCCCGCCACAAATTCTCGACGTCGTATTGTCATTGTTCCCTCGTAAGGCCAGTGCCGAAGTGGGCAACCAGGATCAACCGTAAACCCATGCTGCGAGCGGTTCCTCTCCCACACGCCAGGGAAGGCGCAATCTTGCTGGGCATTTCCAGGGGTGATACCAACTGTCGTGGTTCCGGAAAGATTTCATACTCTGAGAGAAACGTATTCGAAAGGAAGCCGAGTAGCAAGTTTTGCTGCGCATGTCAGTCCCGTTTGAATTGAGGTCCTGAATTATCGCGTAGTATGCGTCAACCGTCGGTGGCCGAGGCTGGAGGGGGAGCGAACGCAAATATTGCCCACCAATTCCGTCAGTATTTCCGCCAAGAAATGTTTCTTTCTCTACCGAAAATTTTCCTTGCACAGGATTTCTCAATCTGATACATCAAGTCAAGAGGCCATTGCATGAATACAAGAAATAAGTCGACACGTCTAGGAAAGATGCTGCTATACGCGGTGGTGATTTTCATTTGTTTCGGAACCAGTGCATCCGCAGTCTTTGCTCAAGGCACCGATCTTGGCACAATCCAAGGCGTCGTAACTGATTCAAGCGGGGCTGTGGTTAGCAATGCCAAGGTCGAGGTCTTGAACACGGACACCAATCTGACGTTGCCATTCACCACTGGCAGCCAGGGAACGTTTAGTGCTGCTGCTATCCAGGCCGGTCACTATAAGGTAACCGTTACCGCTCAGGGGTTCGCGACTGCCGTTGTCGACAACATCATACTGCAGGGCACGACGACGATGAACTTGCGTCCGGTGTTGCGCATTTCCACGGCGAACACCACAGTTCAAGTGACCTCGGCGGCGAATTTGATCGACACCCAGAATCCGACCATTAGCCAGGTTCTCACCACGAACGATGTCAACCAAATTCCTCGCGATAGCCGCGACATTTATCAGTTCTTGTATATCAATCCGAATATTCAGGCCAGCGATGAGCCCGGCGACTTTAAGTTCATGGGCGCCCAGAGCTATGGCGCCAGCTTCTCGGTGGACGGACAGCGTAGCAATGGCGGCATCTTCGGCGCTCAAACCCAAAGCCAGCCGTCGCTTCTGTCCGTCGGTTCATTACAGGTTCTCTCCAGCGGGTACAGCGCTCAGTACGCCGGCGTCGCCAACATCCGCGTCAGCACCCAAAGCGGGACCGATAGATACCATGGTACGGCCTATTACGACAACGTGAATTCGGCACTGTCGGCGTGGGCTCTGTCCGACAAACTGGACCAGGAGACATTCTCGCCCACGGCTTTTGCGCCGGTATTTGTACGGCCCAAGACCAACAATACCGACATGGCCTTCTCCTTTGGTGGCCCCGTGCCGAAGGTGAAACAGACCTGGATGTTTCTGGCCTATGAGGAGCAGTGGAATACGTCTCCGACGACCGAGTCCGGCAACGTGGCTCATCCCACGCTGTTGGCTGGTGATTTTTCACTGATGACGGATGCATCAAAACCGCAAGTTCCATCGAATATAGTTCTGACTCCGTCAGAGATCGCGAACGACACAGTAGGCGGGCTTGGACAGCAGTTCATTACGATTCCGCAACGACTCATCAACCCTGTCACCACCAAACTTATCGATGCGTATTTTCCTAAAATCGGCATCAGTGCGCCAATTAACGCCAGCACCGGTACAGTCAGTGGCTACCAGACTACGGTTCCGTCGAGAAGCGGCCAGAGGATGGGAGACTTGCGGATCGATCACGTGGTCAACGATTCGAACCGATTCTATGGCGTCTACCACGCGTCGTCCCAGAATATTAGTTCAAATCCTGTTGCCGCACCCTTCACCGGACTTGGCTTGCTCCAGACCTCTCGTCTCAACAACATGGTTTCGCTCTCCTATACGCACGTCTTCACTCCTCACATGGTGAATGAGGCGCGCGGAGGCTTCAACCTTCAACATCTGTACACGCATGCCAACACCACGCTGCAGAGTTTCTTGCAGACCGCCGGATTCTCTGCGGCTGATATCGATGCTTATGCCAGCGTTGTTGGGACCGATCAACTCCCCGTCTTTGGCAATACGCTAATCAACTTCGGCTCGGGATATTCGAGATTCGGCAACGGTGGTCGCAGTGCGAATCGACCGCTGAACCAGAATTTGATCACTTTCGGCGATACGCTCACCTGGAACGTTGGCCGGCACACCTTGACGATGGGCGGCGACTTCATCCGCAATCAGGCGGTGGATGGCTTCGCTTCGACCCGGAGCAATCCGTTAGGGACACTTACCTATAAAGGCAAAGGGGCTCAAGGCATCGCAAATTTCGTTCTAGGAGAGGCGCCCTTCAGCGCCACGTCAGTCTACAATCCACGTCCCCCACTCAATGTTTACAACTGGGAAAACGGTGTTTTCGTTCAGGATGATTTCAAAGTAAATTCGAAACTTACTTTGGACCTTGGGCTGCGCTATGACATTGTCACGCCGTTTGTCGAGGAAAACGACCTACTGGTCAACTTCGACCCGAACTATACCAATCCAAACTCCGGGAATCATGGCCGGTTTGTCATTCCTTCTAATAAAGCCCTTCCGTACCTCTCACCCGGGCTCAAGGCGTATGGTGTCGTGACCGCTTCCCAGGCAGGATTGGGAACGGGCCGGGGTCTGGTTCGGCTGGACAAGAACGACTGGGGTCCACGCGTAGGATTCGCGTACAACCTCAACCAGACGAGCGTCGTACGCGGCGGATGGGGAATGTTTTATCCGACCTCCGCCGCCCAGGCGGATCGGGATGCGATTGGGACCAACTCGTTCAACCAGGGAATCACCCACACGTCGACTGCACAAAGTCCGCTCTCCCCCTGGCCCACCGGCGGGGAAACAACTGGCGTGAGTCCGAATGTAGGCGGAGTTGAAATCGGCCAGAACAACGAGCCCAGCGCCAACTATATTCCAGTCAACCTGAGAAATCCCCGGATGCAGCAGTGGAACGTTAGCTATGAGCGCCAGTTCCCCAAGCAGTCATCGATCAGGGTGTCCTATCTGGGGGCTCATATGTCAGGCCTGATTATGGGCATCGACCTCGGCATGCTCACTCCGAGCGATGCACCATTCGGCACGTCTGGAGACCCAACCGGGGTCGTCGGCGTCGGCGACGGCCAAACCCCATGCGATCCCAGCGGAAACCAGGCTGACGGTTTGCAATGCTTGTATTCCAACGCTGACCTGGCTCGGATGCCGTTCCCCATTCTGGGCGACTACATTCTCGGTTACGGGAATGTGGGCCACTCTAATACGAATGCGTTTCAAACCCAGTTTCAGCACCAAGCGCCTCAGTTCACCTTCAGCATTGCGTATACCTATGACCACGAAGATTCGTCGGGCATCGATATGGGAAACAGCAGTCTTGCTGGCGAGGCCTATGACGGAATCAATCCGAATAGCGATTATGGGCCGGCCAGCTGGGTATCCCGGAATCGCGTGGTTGCCTTCGCCATCTACAGTTTGCCCGTAGGTCGTGGCCAACGCTATGCCGGGAATGCGACTGCGTTGGAAAATGCGTTCATCGGCGGGTGGCAGATCACTTCGAACATGTTCGCAAAATCGGGCGTGCCGTTCACGCCTTATCTTGATTGCACCGATTGCGATCCAGTGGTTCCAGGCAACGTAGGTACAGGCTCGATGGATGCAATCGGGAACTTTAACAGCACCAGCATCCGTCCGTTGATCATCAGTGATCCACGGAAGAATGTGCCAAAAGGCTACCAATGGAATCCGAACGCGTTTGCATTGCCGACCGATATTGGCGCCGGATGGTTCACGCAGCCGCAGCTCTCCAAGCGCAATTCATTATGGGGTCCGGGTTCGTGGGGCGTGAACCTGGGTATACACAAGAATTTCAATGTCAGTCGCTATACGGTTGAAATCGGTGCCGACATCGATAACGTCTTCAACCATCCCATGCGCTCGCCCGATGAGAATTACGCATATTCAGGCTCGGAGAACGGACCTTCGTACGCAGCCCTGGGATCGTTCAACCAGGACGTAGACCAGACCCCGCCACCGCCTGGAAAACAACCAGCGTTGCTGCCCCTCAATACCGATTGGACTCCTAACCAGGGGAGTCGGTTCGGGAACTTCGGCCAGAATTACCAAACCTTCCAAGAAGAAGGCATCAGCGGCAACCGAGTCATTCGACTGAAAGGCCAAATCTCCTTCTAGAAAGAGATGGCTCGCTTTCGTGATCCGGACGGGCAAGGTACTCCGAGCCGTCCGGATCTCTTGTGCACGTCTGGGGACTTAGGATCCTCTCCGCATCGAGTGGTGCACCTCCCCGACAGCGGATATTGCAATCGTCGACAAAAACAGACAGCTGAGGAATAGAAAATGTATAGGGCTGTGTGTCGCATGATCGTTGCTCTGGTTCTTTCCTGCGGACTTGCAAGTGCCGCCCAGCGCCCCGGAGATTTTCGAGTCATCGGTCCCGGTGGCGGCGGTGCGATGTTCCATCCAACCATCAGTCCACTCAATCCCGACACTGTCTTGATCTCTTGCGACATGACTGGTTCCTACATCACCCACGATGGCGGCCGTTCGTGGAGGATGTTTAATCTCCGAGGCGTGACCCGTTTCTTTGTCTTCGATCCACTGTCCCCCCACACCATGTACGCAGAAGGGATAGGGCTATGGCAAAGCACCGACGACGGGGCGACTTGGAAGCTGGTCTATCCAAATCCTTACGCAGTCCGGGGCATTGAAATGTCCTCGGATCATGCGGACGAGAAGATTCTAGCCCAACCTGACCCGCTCGCCACAATTGCGGCACTGGCAATCGACCCAGCAAATTCCCGGATTCTATATGCAGCTGCCGGGGTGAAGGATGCCCCCGCTCTGTTCGTCTCCCATGACTCCGGTGAAACCTGGCAAAAAGAAGTGGCGCTGCCAGAAGTGCCGGAACATCTCTGGGTGGATCCCCATTCTCCGCGCACATCCCGAACGCTCATCCTCGCCGGACCGCACTTCGTCGTCAGGAAGACAGCTGTCGGCATTCAGAAAGCCGACGTACCGACTGGCGCAACCGTGACCGATTCAACCGATGGCTTCGATGGTCCTGGCAGATCCGTCCTATACATCACTTCAGAGATGGGAGGTTTCGTTTCCAGAGACAGCGGCGCTTCATGGCAAGCCATCACTCTACCGGGCAATGGTGCCAAGGTGCGGGCCGTCGCGACCAGTCTGCGTCATCCGCAGACGGCCTACCTTTCTTACAGTCACCTAAATCTCGACGGAGATACCTGGCATGGCGTTGCGAGGACGGTAGATGGCGGACGCACGTGGAAATTAGTATGGAAAGAAGCTGTGGCCGCCGCGCCCAATGTGCACGACGCGTGGATTACGCCCACCCTGGGGACCGACTGGGGTGAAAATCCTCTGATGCTGGGAGTTGCCGATCAGGATCCAAACCTGGTCTACGCCACCGATTTCGGGCGAACCCTGGCTTCCGAGGATGGCGGCATGAACTGGTATGCGAAATATTCGCGCCCGGTTTCTGATGCTGGCTGGACCACGACCGGGCTCAACGTCACCACGGATTACGGTGTTCACTTCGATCCGTTCGATAGCAAACGACAATTCATCACCTATACAGATATCGGTCTGTTCCGCAGTGAAGACGCCGGCAAATCCTGGGTGCGCAGCGCTCATGGCATTCCAGCGGAGTGGGCAAACACAACGTATTGGCTCGCATTCGATCCGAAAGTTCCCGGACGAATGTGGAGTGTCGACAGCGGCACACACGATCTGCCGCGTCCCAAGATGTGGCGTCACGCTTCCGTCGAGACATTCAAAGGTGGTGTGTGCCGCAGCGACGATGGAGGTCGAACCTGGAAAAAATCCAATGCAGGGATGAAGGAACCTGCCGCGACCGACATCTTGCTCGACCCCAAAAGCCCTTCCGATGCAAGGGTGCTGTACGTGACCGGCTTTGGCCGCGGTGTGTACAAGAGTAGCGACGGCGGAGCGAGCTGGAGCCTGAAAAACACGGGCATCACGCAGCACGATCCCTTTGCCTGGCGATTGGTTCGCGCATCCAACGGAGACCTCTATGTCGTGTTGGCGCGGCGATCGGAAGATGGCAGCATCGGCAACAACGGCGATGGCTCTCTCTACAAGTCGACCGATGGAGCGGAGACCTGGACGCCCGTGACACTGCCGCAAGGAGTGAACGGCCCAAATGGACTCGCGATTGATCCCCAGAATCCGCAGCGGCTCTATCTTGCCGCCTGGGCACGCGCCGTTGGAGAACATGGAATCGGCGGCGGCATTTATCTTTCAAACGACGGCGGCAAGAGTTGGCAGCAGGTGTTGCGCCGCGACCAGCATGTCTATGACGTGACCATCGATCCTCGCAATCCCGATGTCTTGTATGCGGCAGGTTTTGAGTCCTCCGCGTGGAAATCTTCCGACCGCGGTGAGCACTGGTCACGTATTCCGGGACCAAACTTCAAATGGATGCATCGCGTGATTCCGGATCCGACCGCTCCGGGCAAAATCTACATCACGACATTCGGAGGAGGAGTCTGGCACGGCGATGCAAATGCGCAACCGGGGCCGCAGGACATCGCTACACCGCAACTCGAGCCGGGCCGATAATCCGCGCGCATTCAAATGCGCATCACGTTTTCCGACTGGATCCTTGCCGATGTCATGTCTCGCTGGATGTTGCGATACACTAGACCGTCGTTGCGGTGCCTCCATCCGATTGCGGTGCCCGTTTACTTTTCTATCGCAATAACATTTTTTGCTGATGTCCACTTCAGGTGTGCCAATGCGCCGATCCATCGTAGTAGTGGGAAGTGTCAATCTCGACCTGGTCTGTAAAGCAAAGCGAATACCAGCCCCTGGGGAGACAGTCACGGGCGAAACTTTTGAAACCTTTCATGGCGGGAAGGGCGCGAATCAAGCTGTCGCTGTGGGGCGCCTCGGATTCCCCGTCAGCATGATCGCAAAGGTGGGGAACGACGCGTTTGGCCAGCGACTGCGAGCCGGCTTGCGCGCGGCGAACGTGAATGTGCGGGCTGTGGGATCAGCCAAGGATACGGCTTCAGGCGTCGCGCTGATCACGGTGGACAGCGACGGGCAAAACAGCATCACGGTTATTCCCGCGGCAAATGCGCAACTTCTCCCGCGAGACCTTGAAAAATCCCTGCCTCAGTTGCGTGCTGCGGGAATGATTCTGACGCAGTTGGAAATTCCGCTGGAGACGGTGGAATACTTATGCGGGCTGGCCGGAAGGTTTCACATCCCGCTAATGCTGGATCCAGCGCCAGCGCGGGCTCTTTCCAACGAGTTGCTGCGCCACGTGACATATCTCACGCCCAATGAAACAGAGACCGCTGCGCTGTGTGGGATTTCGTCTGATGAATTAACTCCCGCTACGGTGAACGAGCTTGCGCGAAACTTACAAGAGCGGGGCCCAGCTAACATAATCATCAAGATGGGGAAGCACGGAGCGTTCATCGCTGGAGCGGACAAACTGAGGCACACGGTCCCGGCATTCAAAGTGCGCGTGGTTGATTCCACTGCGGCTGGAGATGCATTCAATGGTGGGCTGGCGGTGGCTCTGATGCAAGGGCTTGGTTTGCAAGAGGCGGTTCGATTTGCCGCAGCCGTGGGCGCCTTATCCGTGACGCGTGCCGGCGCACAACCCGCCATGCCAACTGCCGCAGAAGTGAAGAAGTTTTTGAAGGAACAGCTGAAGCCGAGGCCAAGACGCTTCCGCAAGTAACGAGACCCATAACAGTGCACTCTTCTGAGGGGGAATTACCCAGAATGAGGATGAGGCACAAATCGAAAGAATGGAGCCTGGGTTTCCAGTAGTAGTCTAGTTCCCGCTCCGCGGCTGAACTCGGGCTATACGCTTTATTCAGGTCGCTGCAAAGGTAACGCTCTAACTAGCAATTATAAAAACGTGGCTTTCGGCCGCAAGTAGTTATCAGAACCTACAGTTTTTTTGCACGAGATTGCCGATGTGTGGCCCGCGCTGACCTACAATCCATATGATGTCGCTAGTGGCGCGAGCAAGGGGAAGCGCTGAGTTCCTCTTGCCATTGAAACGCGCATGCATTCTGCAGTTGATGCAAAGGTGCAGAAAAGCGGAGAAGAAGAATGAAGAAGTTTCAATTCAAGTGCGTGGCGATATTTGGGCTGCTCGTTATTAGCTGCGCACAACTCCGCTCCCAGACCCAACCTGCAATTCCTCCTCCTGATCCTCGCTACAAGGCAGACATTCTCCTGATCGTCGCCCACCCCGACGATGACACTGCGGCCTCCACGTACCTTGCGAGGGCAGTGCTTGATGAACATAAGCGCGTTGCAGTCATCTTCACCACGCGCGGCAACTCCGGACCGAATGCCGTTGGAATGGAGCAGAGCAAAGCCCTATCTGATGTGCGAGAGATGGAGGGACGGCACGCACTCGCCATTCTGGGCATCACCGATATATGGTTTTTGCGTGGTCAGGACACGCCTACCCAGGACGTGTTGCACTCGCTGGAAACTGTGGGCCATGGCGCGGCATTGGAAGAGATCGTCCGCATTATCAGGCTGACGCGCCCGGAGGTAATTCTCACCTGGATGCCTGCTTATGTTGCTGGGGAAAACCACGGCGACCATCAGGCCTCCGGCGTAATGGCCACCGAGGGCTTTGACCTCGCTGGAAACCCAGTTGTGTTTCCAGAGCAGATTGAAGCGCCACGTCAGCATGCCGGCATTGCCAACTGGGGTGAAGGGCTGCATCCTTGGCAGGCCGAAAAGCTGTATTACTTTTCGGACGCGACTCACCCGGATTTCCTGAAGGGGCATGGCCCCACCTACCTCGCTAGCGAAATCTCTCCGGCGAAAAAAGTACCCTATGCGGACATCACGCGCCAGATGTGGAAGCAATATGCGACCCAATTGGTTTTTGACGATCAAGCGCTCAACTATTTCGCCAGCATGCCGGAGTATTTCGTACTCGGGAAGTCGCTGGTTTCTGCGCCGGTAGACGCAGATGTGTGGGCCGGAATCGGAGAGAAGTCGATTGCGTTTGTTCCGATGGCTCCGTATAAGCCGGCCGCGCCGGCGGGAATCAGTCTCGAACTTGGCGGACCGTGGGCATTTTATAAAAAATTCTACGTAGCACATGGACTGACTACTCTGGAGACGCTGGTTCCACCGCAAAGTGCGTTGAGTGCCAACCGCGAACTGTGGGTGCCAATGTTGTTGCACAACAACACAGATGCGGTTGCGGACATTACAGTGCACGCCGAGCTACCCGGAGGGTGGACTGGAAACACAGAAGACAGACAATATCACCTGGAAGCCGGCAGTACTTATCCGATAGATATCTTTCTCCACGCACCGTCGGATTCCGAGCATAAGGGCCCACAGATGTTGCGTTGGACAGCAACTCAGAATGGGCGACAGTGTGGAAAGCCGAGCTCACTGTGTATTTGGAATACAACGACGTGCCTCAGTAACCTCGTGAGGGCGTCGATGGACGAGAGAAAATGATGCCTCGCAGCGCCCGCTGGATATCGGTTAGTACGTCTGCAATTTCCATAGCGACTGTCACTTTTTCGCAGTGCCCCCGCTTAACGCGCAGCTTCAGAATGATGAGCAGCGGCAAAACATCTTTCGCGAGGGTACCCAGGCATTTAGCTAGGGAGACGTGCCAACGGCGGGCCAGTCATTCCGCCGCGCCACGCAGATGAAACGGCACATTGCCGAAGGACACCCCATTTTGTATGCGCTCGATGCTCGCATAGGGAAGCAGGTATGGACCAGCGGCGACAGCTTTCAGGATGGGCGCATTTTTGCGGCCTCGCCATTGCCGATGGAAATGTATTCGCGACGACTCGCGATGGAGCTATTTATGCTTAGGATGTTTGCAGTCATGATGAACGCGACTCCAGTAAAGATCAGAACCGGGTTGCCGCGAGGCTGAACAATGTAATTGATCAGGACGCCTTCGACGAGCGCCATGCCAATCCCAATTGGATAAGCGACCGCCAGGCCGGCAACGTCGATTGCGGACATGAACAGGATATTGGCGAGGTTGAAGACTACGCCTCCCAGGAGTGACCACTCATAGCTGCTTGTGCTGCATTTGCGCCAAGTCGGCGATTAAACTACTTCCATCTGTACTCAAAGACCCGAAGGTGAGTCCGATGAGCAGGGGCAAAAGCAGACATCCGATCGCCTGATCCCAGTAGAAAAGCGAAAACCCATAGGAGGGTGGCTCCATTTTTAGGGTGTTGGCCCACGATCCCCAACACAACATAGTCAACATACAGAGGGCGACAGCAACCGTGTAAGAATGCACGATCATCATGGCTGATTTAACGCCTTTCGAAACCGTTCAACATCTGTTCTGAAACCGAAGTGGCTGAGGCGAGCTGCCACGATCAACGTCAGGCGCGCCTCGAATGCTGTTAACGGTCTTCCCCCGAACGCGCACCGGGTTGAGAAACTCACGATTTTTAAACCTTTCAAATTACCATTTAAACGGAGCGTAGGTTCGCTGTTTAGTCTTGTCAAGGAAATCAAGAGCGAAGCTTCGACGAGCTTGAATTGCCTGTCTGGCTCAACTTCTTACTCGCCCATGGAAATGGAACGCGGGAAAGAATTCCGCGGGAAACGCTGGTATCCTGATGGAAATAGTACCTGCCGAACGAACGGTCCTAAGACGGCGCCAACTTTGCAACCAATAGTCGACGATCCGCCGGTCCAGGTCGAGGAGCGGTTGCCGGCGAAAAACCGCAGTGCGCACGAGTAGCGTCGTCTGGATGAGGTGTAACGTTGGCAAACATGAAACAGATTGCGGCGATTGCCAGAGTCTCTCTGGGCACGGTCTCGCATGTCTTAAACGATTCTGCCAAAGTCCGTGAGCCATTGCGCAACCGAGTTCTGGATGCTGTGCGTGTTACCGGCTACATGCCGAGTCAATTGGGTAGGGGGTTGCGCCGAGACAAGACAAATATTCTTGGCATGGTGATCCCCGATATTCTTAATCCATTCTTTCCCGGGGTTGTGCGCGGTGTGGAAGATGTGGCGTTCTCCAACGGATACCGCCTGGTGCTGTGCAACACCGATAATGTTCATGAGAAAGAAGTGGAGCATCTGAATGCACTGCAAACATACCTTCCTTCCGGCCTTATTGTGATTCCATCCAGCTTCAGTAACCTGACGGTGCAGACCGAAGCCTTCCGTAAAACCGGCTCCGCGGTCATCTGTATCGATCGTTTGCCGCGCAATTGGGACGGCGACAGCGTCACCATCAACAATGCCGGCGGCGCGTATCACGCGACTTCATACCTGATTGAACTAGGTCATCGCCGTTTGGCTGCGATTACCGGTCCGCTTGATCTGACGAATTCGCAAGATCGGCTAAAAGGATTTAAGCGAGCCGTACGTGAGGCCGGACTCGAAGTTGTGCACGACTACCTGCAGGAAACCACTTTCGACAGGGCGGGCGGCTATGCCAAAACTCGCGTGCTATTGCAGATGTCGCCCCGCCCAACCGCCATCCTGGCGTGTAATGACTTGATTGCCCTGGGCGCGTTGCTGGCAATCCGGGATGAGAATCTGCGTTGCCCGGAAGATATTTCACTCATCGGTTTTGACGGACTGGATCTGACAGAGATGACGACTCCGCAATTGTCCTCCGTGTATCAGTCTTCCTATCAGATGGGAGTGGTCGCGGCACAATTGGCGCTTGACCGAGTCGCAAACAGTTCTGGACCGGTCCGCAAGATCATTCTAAAAACCGAATTGAAGGTGAGAGGATCGGTCGCGCCCCCACCTAGATTGGTGCCGACGATCACTAACTCTGCAAAGAAAATGAAACTACGCCAGGTTCCAGTGGGAATCTAGCCTGGACGCGGACTCATCGGATACAAAGAACTTCTAACGGTTCCCACAAAACATTGACGAAATGTTGTTGCGGCTT
>JAZKAG010000096.1:432-11597 GCA_040389265.1 Acidobacteriota bacterium | reverse complement strand
TTTATTACTGCATTCTCGATCCACACAACGACGGCAAGTTCGATTGGAATTCGAGGATATCGGACCAATACTTCGACCTGATTAGCCACCACATCACGGAGTTGCAATCAACCGACCGAAGACGTTCTATCAACTCTTCGATATCACCTGGAAACTGATCCGCGCGCAGCGTTGGGAGTTGTACCGGCTGGTGAAGTCATATAGCCCAACTGCATCACCCCGGAGGATCAGGGTTTCAAGCAGAGCCGGGTGAATCAAGGGCGGATGTGCGAATCTGCAAGCTGGCCCACCGACGTGATCAACGGAGAAGATACGCTGCCGCCACCCGGAGGCCATGACCCGCATGTGGTGTATGAAGGCAAGCGCTAATACATGCCCTTCGAAACGTGGTTTTCTAGAGGACCTGTTTATCCGCCGATGACCACGACGCATCCCTGGTTCTGGCATCCTTGGCACAAGCCGCAGAGTGCCGAAGTGCTTGGCCGGGCATATCGAGACTGCTTGCGGGGCAACGCAAATCTACTTCTCAACCTGGCGCCCGAGAACACGGGGAGACTGCCTCAAGACCAGGTGGATACCATGCGTCGCGTCGCCGAACTAATTCCCAAGCCGTGTGACCGCAGTTAGCCATTAACAGGGCTGACGGCGGAGCGAGTGCCAGCCCAATTGCAGGCCCATCCTGCTGGCTTGCAATGATCGAAGCGAGTTTTCCCGCTGCGCGCTGGCTAGGATTCCGTCCCCTTTAGGAAGCGCTTTTATGCAGGAGTGCCGGCGATGCCTTTGGATGGGTCCAGCCATGCGGCATCTCCGCTAGAGTCTGCAAACCGCTTGCGCCCTGCGTTCAAAATCTCAGCGTCTGGAACCTTAACCAGCGGCGTATATCGTGGGTGCTGCGATTCCTTGTATGGATTGTTGCGAGCCGCGTTGTAGCAGCAAATCATGGACCAGCGGGGATTATCGGAGCGGTTCTGGTCGGATCGATGCAGCAGGTTGCAATGAAAAAATAGTGCATCACCCGGTTCCATTTCCACATACACCAGCTCCAGCCGCTTCAGAGCCTCATTTACGTGTTCCATCTCCGCACCAGCCTGATCACCCGTTGTGATGTGGTTGATGCGTCCCAGTTCGTGCGATTTGCGGATCACCTGCATACAGCCATTCTCTTTTGTCGCACGATCAATCGCGATGAATACACTCGTCAGCAGCGGAAACAATATGCCGTTCTGGTACCAATAGCCGTAGTCCTGATGCCAGGTCCAGGCACCACCCACTTTCGCATCTTTCATGATCATGTTGGAGTGGTAGTGGTACACCTCGCCATCCAGCAGTTTTTCTGCGGAATTGACAACGGATTCTGAGCGCGCCACCGCCCCGTAGATGGTGTCGGTGGGGTGATTCCACAAGGACAGCCGTACGGTTCCGCCCTCTCCATCGGCGCGACCGAAGGAATGTTGATCGAGCACGCGGTCCTCGCGCGCGGCCCTGCCGAGCAACACAATCTCCTCTTTGCCGAGAAAGGTTCTGACGATGAGAAATCCGTCTTCCTGGTAAGTACGAACATCCTGATCGCTGATCACACCCTTGACCATAGCCGTTCTCCTGTTTCTCCGCATACAGCGTACATGCGAGCACCGTGCTGTGTCTTCTTATGCAGGTTTCCGGGGGTGTTGTAACTGAATGGTCAGTGGATTGCGTCCTGAAATGCAGAGGCGCTCCGTATCTTTCTATTGATAGAGACAAGATTCATCGTGCCATTCATCCGCGCAAGCGTGGTGCTGCCAGGCAAACATGTCGATGTCACGAATGAAAGTTCCAATATGGTTGAGAGGCAGTTCGCGATTTGATACCGTCCCAATGAGGGAATGGATATGAAGCGCTCAGAGTTGAATCGCTACATTGCAGATGCAGATGCATTCTTTGTGAAAAATCATTTTAAGCTGCCTCCGTTCGCACAGTGGAGCCCGCAGGAATGGAAAACCAAGGGCCCTGAGGCGAATGAAATTCGCACCCAGCGCCTGGGTTGGGATGTGACGGATTTCGCGTCGGGAGATTTCCGTCAGACCGGACTTACGGTCTTTACATTGCGAAATGGATTGTCGCCGGATAATATGCCTTCTAAAGTGTATGCGGAGAAAATCATCTATGTCCGAAACGGACAGATTACGCCCTTTCACTATCACGCCAGCAAAATGGAAGACATCATCAACAGAGGCGGGAAGGGAGCGGGCTCGCTGGTTGTTCGACTGCATAATTCCACCGAAGACGGCCGCCTCGCGGAGACTCCCGTTTTTGTTTCCTGCGACGGAGTTCGACGTCGTGTTGACGCGGGCGGTTCGGTGATGCTGGGTCCAGGAGAGTCGGTGACGCTCCCGCCATTTCTGTATCACACCTTCTACGCGGTCGATGGTGATGCGCTGATTGGCGAAGTGTCTTCGTTGAACAATGACGATACGGATAATTTTTTTCTCGATAAGCTGCCGCGCTATCCTGCGGTGATTGAGGATGATGCTCCGACACGCCTGCTTTGCACTGAATATCATCTGGCGCCCTTTGGCGCATAAAGCCCGAATTTATCGGCGACGATCAGTACACGCATTGCGCAGCTTCGCGTGCAAATGCCTGCACCAAATACCCATGCGGGATCGTCGATCGTCGCCAGAATCAGAGCTTCCACTCCTATCAAACAAGCGGCATCCTGCCGGCATTCCGGCTGACCAAAGACGTCAATACATGAGATAAGGCCCTATACTGTGCCTCTTTCGCCGAAGGCGGCGGCAGAGTTGTTCACTGTATCGATATCGCACACGGGTGTGTTCATGGGTCCGACGGGCTTCTACTTCTTTTGCTGCTGACGTTTCTTGGCGTTGGGTGATGGCTCGAAAAGATGACTCGATTCTGCTAACGCCCAAGTCTCCCAAGCTCCTCGCCAGCGGAATCAGATGGCCTCGAGGTGCTGCATTCATGAGGCACCGCGACCGAGGCGACCATAAAGAATCGTCACGCGGACCCCTCAGACGGATCTTCGCGCATCTTAATGAGAAGCGGCGCAGTGCGCGCCATTGTTGGTGCGCGTCATCCTCGCCCGGAGCGGAATTGTCGTCGGCCAACATGCTTCTCAAGGTACTCCCGCCGGAGTGATTGCCCGAAGGCATGATCAAGAGCGTTCGCATCGCTTCCTGCATGAAGCCGGCGAAGGCAAGCCCGATGGCTTCAAAGGTCAGTTTTTCAGAGTGTCCTCTGGGTGCTGTAACGAGGTTCAACTCCCGCGTGCAAGCGAGTCAGGTAGCAAACCGAATCCAACAGCCTCGCTTCTACGCGCGCAAATCTCAAGTCATGGAGAAAGAAATATGCCAATGAATACGGTAGTTGTAACAGGCGCCTCGGCGGGTCTCGGGCGGGCGATCGCACGTGAGTTTGTAAAAAAGGGTGCAGCCGTGGCGCTGCTGGCTCGAGGAAAAGCAGGACTGGATGCCGCCGTGCGCGAAATAGAAGCGATGGGCGGAAAAGCGATTGCTATATCGACTGATGTGGCGGATGCCAGTGCGGTGGAAGCGGCCGCGCAGGCGGTGGAGGAGCGGCTCGGACCCATCGACGTCTGGGTGAACAACGCCATGGCAAGCGTGTTTTCGCCGGTGCGGCAGATGAAGCCGGAAGAGTACAAGCGCGCCACGGAAGTGACCTACTTAGGAGTGGTGTACGGCACGCTAGCCGCGCTGAAGCGGATGTCTGAAAGAAATCGCGGCTCGATTGTTCAGGTCGGATCGGCCCTGGCATATCGCAGCATCCCACTGCAATCTGCGTACTGCGGTGCCAAGCATGCGATTCGCGGATTCACCGATTCACTGCGTTGCGAACTGATTCACGATAACAGCAATATCCGGGTGACCATGGTGCAGATGCCGGCAATGAATACCCCGCAATTCGGATGGGTCAAAAGCAGGCTTCCCAACCAGGCGCAGCCCGTTCCGCCGATCTACCAGCCGGAAGTGTGCGCGCCCGCAGTGGTGTGGGCGGCAAGCCACAATCGGCGGGAAGTCTATGTCGGAATTCCAACGGTGGGTGCGATTGTCGGCAACAAAATTGCCCCGGGCCTGCTGGATCGCTACTTGGGCCGCACCGGATATAAATCGCAGCAGACATCGCAAAAGAAAGATCCATCGCGCCCGGATAATCTTTGGTCCCCCGTGGACGAGGAGCAAGACCGAGGAGCGCATGGACATTTCGACAACAACGCCCATAGCTTCAGCTTCCAAGTTTTCGTGGACTTGCATCGGTGGCAGATCTTGGCGGGACTTGGAATTGCTGCGGGAGCGATCGCAGCTCTTGTACTGTCATCTAGAACCAGCGATTCCGGAGGAGATCTGGATGAGAGCGCCGACTTGCTCTCCTCGCACAATGTGCGCGCACACCAGGTCACCCGCATGGAGCGATCGGTTTCGTAGCCGCTATTTGGATGGGATATTCGGGACGCCAAATTTCGCAGTGCAGCCGTTGCTACTGCAGGGCTGGACGATTTTCTTTTGGTCGCATTACCAGTTCCATTGTCGATTTGCTATATAGCTTCCAGAATTTGAATCCCGAGACTAAATTCGCGATGGTAATCCAGATGATGAAGTGGGCCACGATCCCAGCCACTCGCGATTCTGACGGGTGAGGCGATTCACAATTTTGTAGCGATCTCCGCGATAGGTGGACTGCACATGTTCGATGGGCTGACCGTCTTGCAGATAGGAAACTCTGGTGAATAAGAACACCGGACTGCCCGAGGCAATTCGCAGCAGCCGAGCGACTTCCTCATCTGCCAGGGCTGCCTCTGCGACTTCATCCGCGACAAACATATTGATGCCATATCGCTCCGACAGGAACTCATACAGCGATTCGCGGGGGTCGAATTTATCTAGCAGATCCGGACATGCGCGCAGCGGCAACGAACTGGTTTCGATTCCCATGGGGACACTATTCGCCTGCCGAATGCGCTTCAGATGAATGATCTTTTCCCCATCTCGGAGGCGTAGCGCCTCGATTACCGCCCCGCTCGGTTGCTGTATTTCAAACGCGAGCACCTTCGATCGAGGCAACGTTCCGCGAGCCTTCATGTCTTCACTAAACGACAGCACCTGTCGAAAGTCCTTTTCCAGTTTGATCCCTGAAACGAATGTTCCTTTTCCCTGGCGGCTGTAAACAATGCCGAGTTCGCAAAGTGATTTGATCGCCTGGCGGACAGTCATCTGGCTCACCCCCAGGGTCGCCGCAATCTCCTGCGCGGAAGGAATAGACTCCCCTGGTTTGAGTGTTCCAGATCGGATCTGATCCAGCAGGCGCTCCTGAATTTGGCGATAGAGTGGGATGAAGCTGCCATGAGTAAGCTGCGGTAGAGAGGACATTGTTTTATTCATCGAGCTGACGATCCATCGGAGCAAAGTTTTGAAACGCTGCCAAAATCGGGGGGCTTCCCCGCAGCCGTACCTACAGTGCGCGAACATGCCGAACCCGCTGCTCCGGCGGCGACATCAAGGCTACGGCTTTTTTAGAGTTGGACACACATCCGCGCGCAATGGCAAGGCTGCTGTAGTAATCGTTGTAGCGGAATCCTGTTTCGCCGCGCCACATCGGAAACATGGCGCAGGAATCTATCCAGCGGTCGAATACAGGGGTGATATCCAGGTAGGTGTCAGGAACAAATCCGGATGCGTCTTCCCAGTTGTCATCAAAAAACAATCTTGCAACGGAGTGGGGCGGCAGCTTCCGCACGATGGCCGGCAGTGCGGCATAGAATATTGCGTCTTGAACAACGTCGTAGCAAGCCTGATGATCCTTGTGCCAGCTACCTCGCCAATGGGTCACGATGACATCCGGTTTATATTGCCGAATGAAATCGCACACCGCAAATTTCACCTGATCGTTGACGGGAATTTCTCCATCGGGATAGGAAAGGAACAAAGCCTGCGCACCGATTGATCGAGCGGCCTTCATGGCGGCATCGCGCTGCGCTATTCCATATTGCTTAGGTGGAATCGTGCCAGAACCGTTCTCTCCGTAGGAGAGACTCAGCAACGAGCCCTTTCCTCCTTGGTGAGTCGCGAGCGCGACTGGTGCGCCCATGGCAAAAAAGGCATCTCCGGGATGGGCAGCAATCGCCATGATATTGGGAGGCGTACGCACTGGAGCTGCAGTCTCGTTCGATGGGCGCCCCGGCATTGTGCCAGCCTGAAGCGAACTAGAGCCGATGGAAAGTGCCGCCACGCTGGCGCCGGCTTCTTTCAGAAAGTTCCTTCGAGACGACCCAGTCATGCCTCACCTTTCTAGTTGCACATATGCGGAAAATTGCCGGTGGGACGCTAACGCTAAAAGTCACGCGGGCAAAGAAAAAATCCACGTCTGCGAATTCGCCGTTGCTCTTTTCCTAAAGCAGTCGTCAGCAAGCTCCTCTAGAAGACTAGTTGACATAAATTATATTTCAATGATATTAATAATTGCAATCAAAAAGCGCTCCATTCTTCGTTTGGGAAGGGATATCTATGTCTGCGGAAACTTACCTGGTTCGTGCTGAAAATACCATCGCTGTCATCCGGCAAACCCAAACCAAAAAAATCGAGGAAGCCGCGGCGGTGTTTGCCACGTCCATCCAGGCCGGTGGCAAGGTCTATCTGTTCGGCAGCGGACATTCCGTGATTCCCGTGCTCGACATTTTCCCGCGCTACGGCAGTTTTGTGGGGTTCCATCCCATCTACGATCCTCGGCTGATGTGGTTTAACGTCGTCGGTCCTGGAGGAGCACGCGAGCTTTTATGGCTTGAAAGAACGGAAGGTTACGCCTCGGTTGTGCTGCAGAGTTATCAACTGGAGGCGCGCGACTCCATCCTGATCTTCTCTCATGGCGGCCTGAACGCTGCACCCATCGAGATGGCGCTCGAAGCCAAGAAGAAAGGGCTCACCGTGGTGTCTGTTTCTTCTCATCAGAATCACAAGCAGGCTAAGCCGACACATTCCAGCGGCAAAGATCTTGCCGATGCTTCCGACATTGCGATTGACAATTGCGTGCCGCCGGAAGACGCTTTAGTGGACGTAGAAGGGATCAAAGAGAAATTCGCAGCGGGTTCTACGGTGGCCGCTGTCTCCATCGCGATGGCGCTTGTGGCGGAAACCGGTGTGCGGTTGGTACGCTCCGGATCCAAGCCGCCCACGTTTGTTTCCCCCAATGTAGGCTTGCCGGCAGACCACAACCAGAATGTCTTCCGCGCCTACGAGCAGTTTGTACGCGGCCGCTAAATCGCCCGATGTTTTCACGGAACCCATTCCCTGGTTGGCAATCAGTGGGGGCACAATGAATCGTATTTTGGCTGGAGCTCTCACGGTTTTCGTGATGTCCGGCTTGGTGCTCGCGCAGTCCCCCGCCGCACGCGCTATCGCCCCAACCGGCACCGAGGCGTCTTCCGCCTCCAGTGCTTTTTTTCCAATGGCGGTGTGGTACAGCGGTGGCAAAGCACGGGCTCCCATGCTCGGCCCCGTGGATGCCACTTCTGATCGGCAGTGGGGTCAAGATCTCGACCAGATCAAACGGATAGGCTTCAACACCGTGAAGACCTGGATCGACTGGTCTACCGTGGAACCTGCCCCCGGTGTTTTCGATTTCAAGAATCTCAACCTGCTGATGAAGCTGGCACACCAGCGCGGCTTGCGCGTGATTGTGCAGATCTATATGGACTCTGCGCCTGATTGGGTGGGCCAGCACTTTCCTGATGCGCGTTTTGTGGATCGCAGTGGCGCAGTGATCACTTCGCAGTCCGCTCCTGGGTATTGCGTCGACGATCGGGCGCTGCGTGCAAAAATGGTGGAGTTCTACGTCGCCCTTTCCAGAGATGCAAACAAGTTCCCCGCTCTTTATGGATGGGATGTGTGGAGCGAGCCCCACATCGTCAACTGGGCGGAAATTTCTTATTTGAAGGATCCGGAATTCTGTTATTGCCGCTACAGTCAGGAGCGATTCCGTGAATGGCTTCAGGCCAAATATAAAACGCTAGATGCGTTGAATGCCGCTTGGTATCGGCGCTTCACGAGTTGGGATCAGGTTTCACCGCCCCGATTTTCCACCATTCTTTCCTATGCGGATTATCTGGATTGGCGCGCTTTTATTGACGACAAGCTGGCGGAAGATTTGCACACCCGCGTGGTGGCGATTCGCAGTGCCGATCCCGGCCATCCGATCACGAGTCATGCCGACGATCCCGGGCTTTTCATTTCTCCCACAGATGGCTACGGCCAGCCCGATGACTGGAAGAT
The DNA here is from genome assembly GCA_040389265.1 of Acidobacteriota bacterium. GTDB lineage: Bacteria > Acidobacteriota > Terriglobia > Terriglobales > Acidobacteriaceae > JAKAAZ01. The sequence continues at coordinate 3,318 of JAZKAG010000096.1, read as the reverse complement.
GTCGAAGGCTGCGGATTTCTTCGGCACCTCCATCTACCCCAACATGGTGCACATGTGGCCGGACTGGATGCTGGCCTCGGGTTTGGACTTCATTCGATCCGCCGGTCACAGCTACGGCAAAGGTTTCTGGATTGGTGAGTTGCAGGCTGGCCAGGGCGTCAGCGGGATGAGAATTGCTCAACCTGTGACCGCGCAGAATGAGCAGTTCTGGTTGTGGCAGGTCATTGCCCATGGAGCTCGCGAAGTGGCCGTGTATGCGTGGTATCCCATGAGCTCCGGGTACGAATCCGGTGGCTACGGCTTAATCCATCTCGACGGGTCGGTTACCGATCGAGCCAGAGCTGCAGGTGCCATCGCGCGTGTCGTCGGACGGAACGCAACGGAAATAAATGAGGCGCGACCGGCTCCGGCCAATGTTGCGATCCTGTATGACCGACTGTCTTACATGGTGGGCGGGACGGAGCCGAGCAATGCGGTCCTTAGCAACGCGGAACGCGATTCGCTGTATGGCGTCTATCGGGCATTCTGGAAAGAACAAATTCCTGTCGATTTCGTGAACGCTCCTACGCTGACACTGGCGGACCTGCGTCCCTATAAAATCGTCTTTCTTCCGTATCCCGTGATGCTGTCGAAACAAGTCGCAGATGCCGTGCGAGAATACGTAGCCCAGGGAGGAACCGCGGTGGCTGAAGCGCGTCTGGCATGGAACAACGCACGCGGCTACGCCAGTCCGGTCATTCCGGGCTTTGATTTGGACAAGGTATTTGGCGCGCACGAGACGTCGATCCATCCGGAATCTGAACCGCGAATGATTCTCGAAGCGACGGCGGCCTTGCCGGGCTTGAAGAGCGGCGACACCATTGAGGGCGCTGCGTTTCAAGAAGACCTTCAGCCGTTTCCAACCGCCGCCGTATTGGCGAAATTCGCTGACGGCCAACCCGCCATTGTCGAGAATTCCTTCGGCCGCGGCAAAGCCATTCTGGCCGGTTCCTTCGTTGGTCTGGCGTATCAACAGAAACAGGACGCCGCGACAGGGAATTTTCTCGTCTCGCTGGCGGATGCTGCTGGCGTTACTCCACAAATTCGCGTCTCCGGTCCAGGAACGTCGGAGCTGGAGGTTCGTCAGCTCATCAGTGAAAAGGAGCAGTTCATTTTGGTCTTCAATCACGCGACAAGCGCTGCCAACGCCACTATCTCGCTACGCCTGCCGTGGGGTGTGAAGAGCGCCCTCGATCTAGTCAGCGATGAAAACGTAAGCTCATCTGAAATCCAAGCTTCGGCAAGTGGCGAAGAGACGGTGCTGAAAAAAGACCTGGCGCCCAAGGGTATCTGGGTGGTTCGGTTGGATAGAAAATGACCGCGCAGGTGGGCGCGACCAGGCCGACTGCACAGCAAAAGAGAAAAGCTGTGGGACGGTTCGCGCTGGTGGTCGATCTTGGCGGCACAAAGATTGCGGCTGCGCGCCTGGACACTGCAGGGAAGATCACACACCAGCTTGTTGCTCCGACTCCGGCCGCCGGCGGCGACGCTGTCGTTGCTGCAGTGATCGACATCCTGCAACAGCTTCCGCAGCAAAGCGTGTGTGCACTGGCGGTTGACGTGCCGGGCCTGGCCTATTCCGACGGAAGCGTCTGGGCGCCAAATCTTTCAGGCTGGAAACGCATGCCCCTGCGGACGATGCTACAGGCACACTTTCACCTGCCAACATTGGTCGAAAGCGACCGCAACGCTTGTGTGATCGGCGAGGCATGGCAAGGTGCCGCAAAGAACTGCCGCGATGTCGTATTTCTTGCGATTGGCACCGGTATTGGCGCAGGCATCATCAGCGGTGGGCGACTATTGCGAGGTTCTCGCGAATTGGCTGGCTGCCTCGGCTGGATGTCGACAGGTTCTCGCTTCCTTGCCAGATATAAAGAGATTGGCTGTCTAGAATCCCATCTGGCAGGGCCGGCCATTGCTCGGGAAGCCAGCCGAATGAGAAAAACATCGACCACTACAAGGGAGCTAATTCAATTAGCCCGGCAAGGCGACCCGACATCAAAAAAAGTGATCGCGGAAATGGGAGAATACCTGGGCTTGGCTCTGGCGAACCTGGTCAGCATCCTGAACCCGGAGGTGATCGTGCTTGGCGGTGGTGTGGCGGCTGCGGGAAATCTATTGCTGACTCCCGCGCGTGACACAATGCGACAGTGGGCTCAGCCGCTGGCGGCTGGGCAGGTGCGAATCGTTCGTTCTCGTCTGGGTGCACGAGCGCCGCTGTTGGGTATGGCAAAGATGGCTTTCGACCTCGCGTCTCAATGACGTGTTTGCCAAACCTGACGGGCATCGTCAGCTTGCGCGAAAAAAGCTGCCATAAAGAATTTGAGTTCGGCATGACATTGAGAAGTGAAGAAGATGGAACCCTTCGACGCACCGCACTTCTGATCACAATCAACGCTTGCATGTTTGTGTTTGGAATTGTCCTGCTGCTGATGGGCTCTCTACTGCCCACTCTCAAATTCGACACTGCACGGTCCGGCAGTCTCGGCTCGTTTCCGCTGATTGGAATTCTATTGGCCACAGCGGTGGTTGGCCCGGTACTGGACAAGCTAGGAGCGAAGGCTGCCCTTGCAGTGGCACTGGCACTCATCGCCTCCGCCCTCGCCACCATTCCATCGCTCGGGACCTACGCTGCTCTCGCCGTTGCGGCATTGATCTACGGCCTGGGAGCGGGCGTGCTCAACGCTGCGACGAACACATTGGTGTCTGGTCTCAGCGCATCGGGGCGTGGCGCGGCATTGAACCTGCTTGGATTTTCCTTCAGCATTGGCGCGGTGGCGGTGCCGCTGCTCATGTCCATGACCCGAGGAAGATTTTCGTCCTCGACCGTGCTGTATATCCTGGCGG
>JAZKAG010000096.1:0-422 GCA_040389265.1 Acidobacteriota bacterium | reverse complement strand
AGCCGCGATCCTTCTCTCCGTGTTGGTGCAGAGATTCCCCGCCCCGACACACGCCAGCACTCCACTCGTCAGCTTGCTGCAAGTCCTCCGCCATCCTCTGGTCTGGCTCTTCGGCGCGCTGCTCTTCTTTGAGTCTTGCAATGAAAATTGCATGTTTGTCTGGGCCGGCAAAGTCGCTCAAGATCTACTTCACACCTCCGCACAACGGGCAGAATTTGTACTTCTTGGTCTAAGCGCTGCGTTGGGTGCAGGCCGCTTGTGCGCCGTGCTCTGGCTCAAATGGATCGGCGACCGCAATACCGTGTTTCTCTCGGCAAGCATCACTATTGCCGGAGCGATCACCGTGCTTAGTTCTGCAACATTCGTCGGCGTGGCAACGGGTTTTTGCGTGATCGGCTTCGGTCTCTCTGCCATTTTTCCTA
>JAZKAG010000095.1:3107-5522 GCA_040389265.1 Acidobacteriota bacterium | reverse complement strand
GCGCCAGCAGAGAGATGGTTGCCAGAACATTTCCCCAGAAACCCTCCCCGACGTTGAACACTTGCGCTGCGAAATGCAGCAGGACGAACGTCCACGCCAAGAGCCACGAGTTCACCTGCCTTCGCGCATGGTGTCGCAGCATCGACCAAAAGACGAACGCCAACGCAGCGAATGCGACCAGGTGAGGGATGGAAGAATAACGCAGCATAGGCAGCCCGTCTGTAGGACTAGGGGATTCGTTCCATGATAGAGGGCCGCCAGCCGGCAGGACCATTTATTTTTGGGAAATGCTCAGGGGGTTACATCCCCCGCAAACCGGCATAAACGGCCAGAAAGGAAGTCAGGACGGTGACGGCCACCACGACCCATCGATAGGTCCCGGACAGACGGTATGGATCTGGCAGGGCGGTCATGGCCAGGATCACGAGGAAACCGAGCACCATAGGAAGCAGGAATGCATTCATGACTTCCACCCATAAGGTGAGGGCTACCAGATTCGGGATCGTGGCTACCATGACGGCGCCGGCCACCACCCCGATCGTGAACACAATGTAAAACCAGGGCGCCTCCATGGGATTGTGTTCGAGGGAATGTTTGTAGCCGGTGACCTCCCCAAACCCCCACGCGGCCGCGAGAGAGACAACCACGGAGGAGATCATGGCGGCCCCCAACACTCCCAGACTGAACAGCAATCGTCCCATGGTCACGCCCATGAAGGGAATGAGGGCGTGGGTGATGTCGCCGATGGTATTCAGGCTGGCATTCGGGTTCACCTTACCGATGGTGGCCGCGGTCGATATGAGAACCGCCGCCATGACCAGCTGAGTCACGACGGCGCCGATACCGGTATCCCAGCGAGCGTCTCGATAGTGTTCGGGGCGAAGCCCTTTGTCGGCGATGGCGGATTGTTGATAGAAGATCATCCAGGGCATGATGACAGCGCCGATATTGGCCGAGACGAGGTAGAGATAGGCGGGCGAAGACACTGGTGCGTGCATCAGGCCGGAGGCCAGGTCATGTGCACGGGGTCGGGCGGCAATCGCGACCCAGAAAAAGGCAAACTCAAACAGGCCGAGTGCTATGGCAACGCGTTCGACCCGCCGATAGGATCCGGTCCACACCACGACAAGCAGAAAGATGGCTGCCATGGCGAGGCTGAAACCCCGGGGAACACCAAAAAGCTGTCCGATGGCGGCGACGCCTGAAAATTCTGTAAGCAAAGCTCCGATGGTGGCCACGGCCAACCCGATCACGGACACCCAGGCCCATGCGGAACCAAATCTCTCGCGAATCAGTTCGCCATGACCCTTGCCGGTGAACACACCCAGTCGAACGGTCAGATCCTGCACCACAAACAGGACGGGAATCAGAAGAAATTGCAGCAGCAGAAGCTTGTAGCCCCATTGGGCGCCACTCTGCGCAGCCGTGATGATGCTGCCAACGTCGGTGTCGGCGAGCATCACAACGATGCCGGGCCCCATCACGGCCAGGAACAACCGCCAGCGGGTTGGCAAGGCGGACCCTGAAAGAGGTGGAGTTGGTGCGGTCTTCATGAAAGAATCCAAACTCCCATCATAACGGGCGCAATACGAACTCCCATGGGTTGAAACATCGCTATCATTCGTATTCTCTTCTGCCACCGGGATTACCTGCGTGCCATGCATTGCGTACCGCCGCCGACTGCTGATCGTGGTCTATAGTGCGACGCTAGCATGAGTTCAAGATGCTAAAACGTGACGAACAGCACACGAGCGCAATTTTTATAAGAACATACCTGCTTTCACGAAGGCTGAGAAGCGCGGAGCAGCTACCGGATAGATACCAGATATCGTTGTGATGCATGGATAATGCGTCGCTGGCCGGGCTTTGCCGATTCGATCGATTCGGGGGTATTCGTGATGTGGGAGAGTGGTTGCTGTGACAAGTATCACTGAGCCGCATCGCCCTTTTCGCTAGCCTGCAAAGGAATGGATCTTAACCTGATTTGATCGCGTTGAGGGCACGCGTTCCAGGGAGGATTTATGGATAACCTTCGCGAACTAAGCGATGTCTCCAGCGATACCGGACTCCGCCTCGGTACCTACAAAGCAAAATTCAGAAAGATCCTGGCCGGCGTTGATTATTCCGAAACTGGCGTCGCGGTGTTGAAGGCGGCGAAATCGCTGGCAGAGCAATTTGGGGGAACTCTTCTACTTGCACACGCGGTTGCGCCAGTTCTTTATGGTCCCGGCGCAACTCCGGAACTGCTGCAGGCGGACCTGAACGCGGCTGCCGCGCAGATGGATGTTTTGATTTCCAAAGCCGAGCTGGGGTCGATTTCACACCGCAGCCTGATTGAATTTGCCGAGCCAACCGACTTGATTGATCGGATAGCGCGGGCACAAACCGTCGACCTGGTGATTGTTGGTACCCATG
>JAZKAG010000095.1:407-3097 GCA_040389265.1 Acidobacteriota bacterium | reverse complement strand
ATGGATTCGCGAAGCTTGCCTTCGGATCCGTCGCCGAAAGCGTGCTTCGCAGGGTGCCGTGCCCCGTTCTCGTAACCGGTCCGCACTGTAGCGAACATCTGGAAACCGTTCGATCCATCGTGTTCGCCACGGGCCTCGAAGCTCCTCCATTCCGCCCGGCTCAGTATGCATCGGGCATTGCGGAGGAATTGAACGCTCGTCTGACCCTGCTGCATGTAAGAAAGCCCGCGCCCAGAGAAGCTGAGGTTCCCTCACGGAACATTGACCACTTGCTGATAGAGAAACTGCAAGAGCTTCTACCACCCGATGCGGAGTCGTGTTGTCAGACCAAGGTGAGAGTTGAAGTTGGCAATGCCAGCGAGCAGGTTCTGCGAGTGGCGCAAGAAGAAGGCTCGAATCTTATCGTAGTCGGCGTCCGAGAAAGTTCTAGCTTGGCGGACCATTCTCCCTGGTCGCCGCTGTCACAGATTATTCGCGGGGCTCACTGTCCCCTGCTTGCCGTCCGCAGTCATCTGGTTTGAAGCGGCGAGTGGCCCGCCATGTTTGATCTCCCCGGTACCTTTATCGCTTGAAAAGTCACAATGGGGGGACGCCGGAGGGCGTTTCTGTCAGGGGCGAAGCGATAGGCCGACTCGGCATAAATCTGTATGATTGTGATGGTGGTCACTGTGCCGGGATAGCTTTGCCTCCTAAGCTTCAGACTGTAGAGAATCCAGGAGAATGATGGCTTTTCGGCGAGCGGGTCAGCAGTTTTGCGGGTCCAGCCTCATCACGTGGCCCGCTGGCTTGGCGATAAGCGACAGGATATAGCAGGCGTTATGGCAGCATTCGGCAGTTTCGCAATCCTTCTCGGTCTGGTTCTGTGCGTCTACAACTTTGTGGTGGGCGCCTTGGCGCTGCGTCAGATCGCTGTCCACCCACACGTCAGCCTGGGGTCAGAGCGGCTAGCGGAATCGGCGCGGCGGGCTGGAATTGGAAGTTTTATCGCCCTGAGCGCGGCCGCGTTTGCGTTGATTTATTGCGCCTTTACCAACGACTTCTCCGTTTCCTACATCCTTCACCACTCCAACCGGGCGTTGCCATGGCCGTACAAGTTCGCGGCGCTTTGGTCTGGGCAAGAGGGCTCGTTGTTGCTGTGGGCGTGGTTGCTGGCCGCCTATGGATTTGTGCTGCGAGTTCGCCACAAGGTGGACGTGAAGCTGACCGCCTACGCATCCACGATTCTGGCAGCGGTTCAGATCTTTTTCACATTATTGATCGTCTTTCCGGCACCGCCCTTTGCCTTAGTGCAGGGGGCTGTTCCGGCGGACGGCTTCGGCCTGAATCCGCTGCTGCAATATCCGGAGATGGTGATTCATCCTCCGATGCTGTACCTCGGCTACGTAGGATTCAGCGTTCCTTTTGCTTTCGCGCTGGGCGCACTGATGATGCGCTATCCTGGCGAGAAGTGGATCCACATCACCCGTCGCTGGACCATGGTGACCTGGCTGTTTCTCACGTGCGGTATTTTCCTCGGCATGCATTGGGCCTACGCGGTTCTGGGCTGGGGAGGTTACTGGGGCTGGGATCCGGTCGAAAATGCTTCGCTGATGCCGTGGCTGACGGGCACTGCCTTTCTGCACTCCGTAATGATGCAGGAAAAACGCGGCATGATGAAGTCCTGGAACGTGTGGTTGATTTTCACCACCTTTATGCTGTCGATTCTCGGCACCCTGCTCACGCGAAGCGGACTGGTCAGCTCTGTTCACGCATTTGCTGAATCGTCGATCGGATCCTGGTTCTGGGCCTTTCTGCTGATCGTACTCAGCGTCTGCCTTTTCACTTACATCTTGCAGCGGAATCATCTTCAGTCAGAGCACAAGCTGGAGTCGCTGGTATCGCGCGAATCGAGTTTTCTGTTCAACAATCTTGTGCTGCTGGCAGCCTGCTTTACGGTACTGTGGGGAACGCTTTTCCCGATCATTTCAGAGTATGTGGAAGGCTCAAAGGTCACCGTGGGGCCACCGTTCTACAACCGGGTGGCTGTGCCCATTGGTATATTTCTGTTATTCCTGACGGGTATTGGCCCGATTCTGGCCTGGCGCAGCACTTCCTTCAAGAGCGTCAAGCGGAACTTCCTGTGGCCGTCCATCGCAGGAGTCACGACCGCATTGGTTTTGATGGCCGCGGGGATGCGGCCCTGGCAGGATATGGGCACTCTGTACTCGCTGATGACTTTCTCGCTGGCGGCGCTGGTGATCACCGCGGTTGCGAGCGAATTCTGGCGCGGTGCTCGAGTCATTCAACGTCACACCGGAAAAAACATTCTGTTTTCGCTGGTGCAACTGACGCGACGCAATACGCGTCGCTACGGCGGTCACCTGGTCCACATTGGAGTGGTGATTGTCTTTGTTGGACTGGCGGGCTCGGCGTTCAATCAATCGAACGAGCAAGAGATGGGCTTTCATGACTCCATGACCCTGGGGCCGTATCGGCTGGTCTGTCAGAGTTATACGCAGGATTCGAATGCGAATTACGACAGCGAATACGAATTGCTGAACGTATACAAGAATGGAAAATTCCTGACGCAGATGGCTCCGGAGCGGCGCTTCTACCATGCCAGCCAGCAGACCGAGACCATGGTTGCCAATCATTCCACGCTGGAGCGCGATCTGTACGACCGTACAAATAAAGTCCTGGACGCTCTGGGC
>JAZKAG010000095.1:0-397 GCA_040389265.1 Acidobacteriota bacterium | reverse complement strand
CTGGATCTGGATTGGGGTGGTGGTCATGGCGTGTGGCACGCTGCTGGCGCTGGTTCCTAACATGAGTGCGGAGCAGGCGGCCAGGCCGCGAAAACAAGTAGAAGAAGAAATGGCGCTTCCCGCCGGCGTGGGGGACTGATCCATGCGCTGGCTTCGATTCCACACACCTGTTTTCGATCGCTCTTTTTTGAAAATCTGGGCGCAACTTTCGCTGGCATGTTTGCTGATGCTATTTATGGCGGGCGCCGGCAACATGGCCGATCGCTATCAGCAGTTGGGCCACCATAGTTTGATCTGTACCTGCGGCTGCGGTCAGATTCTGCTGGAGTGCAACCACGTGGGCTGCACCGTTTCCACGCAGGAAGAGGCGGAATTGCACACTGCTCTGGATCGGGGA
>JAZKAG010000094.1:0-6662 GCA_040389265.1 Acidobacteriota bacterium | reverse complement strand
ATCCCGTTGACGGGGTCGGGACAACAGTCGGTTCAGTGTTCGTCTCTGCGCGAAGCCGGCGATCGGGACAAGGTTGGGCGGGTTCAGTGAGAGCATGCGAATCCGGGAAGCTGAAGGCGCTGGAAGGTTGAACGGAGGCGCCAAGATACCAGTGCAAGGTAGCTACGTTGGCCAGATGATAGGTGAATCCCCCGGCACGAGCAGCGAATGGCATCGACACGGGAAAACTATTTGTCGGATTCGTATTGGTTGGCTCAAGGAGAAAATAATTGGAGCCAACGCCGGATCCCCCACAGCCATCCTCCACACCAGGACGCAGCCACGCAGCGAAGAAATTCCCTACGGCATTCGGGGTGCGAAAGTATGCATCTGGCTCATGCAGGGGATCGTTGATGAACTCGGCCAGTTGCTGCGTCAGTGGCTGCATGTCCTGGTCTTTCACAATAGCCGGCGTGGCGCCAAGATACGACCCAAGCACGAAGGAGTTTCCAGAGTCCCCATCGACGCCATGCATCCCCCAGGAGCAGCACACGGTCGCATCATTATCGGTGTAGTACGTGGTGTTATGCGTTACGGCGATGACGAGCTTGCCATGCAGCCGCGGAATTTGCTGGAAGATATGTTTTTCAAGGAACATGACATCCACCACGGCAAAGGATGTTCCACTTTTCTTCGACCGCAGAACATACCCGTAGCCGGGAGGGATGGCGATCGTGAGTGGCTTGATCTCCGGCTTGCCCAGGTAGGTATGTCCGCCCGTGTCGGCGGGGAATGTGGCGTGCAAGAGACCGTCGGCATATTGCGTCTTGTTGCCAGGGGAAAAGGCGTATCGCGTGAAGACAGGGGATTTTAGAATGCGAGGGACATCCGTCATCGCGTTCATCTGGGCGGGCTTGACGCCGCCAAAGGTCAAAGTGACAGGGACCAACACTGTGGGGATTGTGGTTTCTCCTTTGTCGGCGGGGTCACGGCCGGCCAAGGTGTAATTATTTCCTGCAATAGTGCGGGTGAAGGTCGGCACGGTACCTTGTGCGTGCGACGGGCGAATCGACAAACAGGAGAGAGGAAGTAGCAGGCAGAGAGTCTTGATTCGATTATCCAGCATCGTCGACCTTCAGAGAGGGAATGGATACCGCGCTAGTAATTGCATTCTTTCACAGCTTTGAAAACGAGCGCGGCGTGTGCTGCACGGTAGGCCGTACTTTTCCGATATGAATCGACAGCATGATAGCCATGAGAAATGCTCCCAGGGCAAACAGCCAGCAGCCAAATATGGCGCTGTTGCCACCTGGCCGGAAGAAGCATAGTAGCGCGTCACGCCAATTGCGAGATCCGCGTCACCCCAGAGGGTATTGAGCAGCGGCGAGGAGTCATCCATTCAGGAAACTTTGCAAACGGAGCCTGGAATTGATGGCCGCCGACCCGTGCACAAAATTGGGAACTCCATTGGCAAGAACTAGTCCACTGACGAACTGGAGGAGATAGACGTTCCACGGCACGGCGATGTCCTTTCAATTTGCGTGTGCTGGTGGATTCGGCCTGCAACTGGCCTCTTGCTAGCTCGTTCAGTCATCATTTCATAACCCAATCCGACGAAATCTCGTCGGTCCGATCGGCCTCTGCTGGATCCGGAATTCCACCATGACGTGGCTTTTGCGCCATGGTCCGGGGGATTCTTGCCGCAGCAAGAGTCACAAATCTTTCTTATTGAATCGTTTGAAAGATGATGTATTTTATAGACACCGATTTCACGGCGAAGTGTCGTGACGTATCCGAGTGGGGAATAACAGCATAGCTTGACCCTTTCACGAGTGACACGATGACAGTCTGACGCTCTATCAATCGCGGACGACTGGCTGCAAAAGTTGGCGCATCTAAAGATCCTCGCTGGTTATGCACGTGATGTATGGCGAAGCCCAAAGACGGCAAAAATAATTTTTCGCGCACCACTCTGGCCGATGTCGCCCGCGAGAGTGGATTTTCGCCCTCAACGATCTCGATCGTTCTGAATGAAGCCCCCATTTCAAAATATGTTGCGGCCAAGACTAAGGAACATATCCGCGCCGTCGCCAAACGCCTGGATTATCGTCCGGATGCTTTTGGACGATCGCTGCGCAAACGGCGCAGCCACACCATTGGGGTCATGATCTTCGATATCTCGGATCCATTTTGCACCCTGATTCTGCAGGGTATCGAAAAAAACCTTCATCCCACGGAGTTTCTGCCGTTCATCGTAGACGCGCATAACCAGCGCGAACAGTTTGAGCGTTACCTGGCCATGCTGTTGGAGTATCGCGTGGAAGGATTAATCGTTGTTGCGAACTGGTTGTTCATCGACATTGAAACTCTCTCTGAATTGGAGAGACATCGCGTGCCGACGGTTCTGGTGGGATCGGAGATGCGCAGCGGCCCGCTCGGTTCTGTTCTGGTGAACAATGAGGAGGGTGGCTACCTTGCGATGGAGCATCTGTATTCGCTGGGGCATAGGAAAATCGCGTGTATTCGCGGACCGCGACCATTGTGGGATAGTAGTCGCCGTTGGGATGGAGTGCTCCGATTTGCAGCCGAAGTCGGATTGAAGATGCCGAAGAAGTGGGTGGTGGAATTAACGGGTTCGTCGGAGTCAAACTCCAGCTTTGACGAGGGTCGCTCATTGACGCGATCGATGCTGGAGCAGGATCCAACCTTTACCGCGTTGTTGGCCTTTGACGATCTGACAGCCTTTGGTGCGGTTCGAGCCTTGCGAAATTTTGGTCGCCGCATTCCCGAAGACTGCTCCGTTTTGGGATTTGACGATGTGCCTTATGCTGCGCTTTTCAACCCCAGTCTTTCTACCGTGCGGCAACCGATGGAGCGAATGGGCTCCATCGCGGTCGAACGGATCCTGACTGAAATTCAGCAGGGTTCAGAGTTTGCGCGGGGCAAGGGTGGAGTCGACCTGTTGCCCCCGAAGGTTGTACAACGAGAATCGACCGCCGCTATCTGCGCCAAGGGCAAAGTTTCTCCTAGAGATCCGGTAAAAACATAAGACCTTGACAGGGTGCATGGAAATGCATAAAAAGCTCATATTCAAACGATTAGATATGCTTGGATGCGAACCTACTGTTTAGCCTTTAAGCTGCTCGACTGGCAAAAGATCGATCGGAGGACCCTTGCAATGAAATTCAGTTTGAAAACTCAATTCATCTTCTCAGTTTCGGTCTTAGGTGTTGCTGCAGCCTTGCCTGGCTTCGCGCAAACTTCCTCCAATGCGGCAGAGGCCAGGATGATTCCACTCCGTCAGGGTTGGGAGATCCAGTCGGGTTGCAAGATTAAGGCCGATGGAACTACGCTCTCGTCCGCGGAGTATAAGCCGGAAGGCTGGATCAAAGCCACCGTCCCAACGACTGTGCTGGCAGCCCAGGTCGCAGCCGGCATCCATCCCGACCCGTATTACGGAATGAATCTGCGGAAGATTCCCGGCGGCAATTACAAAATGGGGGCCGTATTTTCAAATTTGCCAATGCCGGAGGACAGTCCCTATCGTTGCGCCTGGTGGTATCGCAAGCAGGTCCAGATTCCTGCGGCTGCCCGTGGCAAAACGACCTGGCTGCGTTTTGGCGGCATCAACTACCGCGCTAACGTTTGGGTGAACGGGCAGCTGGTGGCGAATGACAAACAAATTGCAGGAGCCTATCGCGTCTACAATCTCGACATCACCAAGGCCGTCACTCCGGGCAAGGCCGCTTTCATCGCTGTAGAGACTTTCGCCCCCGGACCGCAAGACCTTGGCATCAACTGGGTGGACTGGAATCCTTCTCCGCCGGACAAAGACATGGGCCTTTGGGGGCCTGTGGATCTGACGACTACCGGGCCGGTTGCGGTTCGATATCCATTCATCGCGACGCACTTTGAAGATTCGACTCTGAAAGTGGCCGACGTCACGGTGACTGCCGAACTGCAGAATGCAACGGACCATCCGGAAAAGGGAACGCTGTTCGGCATTTTCGCGGGGCAAAGATTTCAGCAGCCAGTCGAACTAGCCGCCGGCGAATCGAAGAGTGTTAGCTTTTCTCCTGAGCAGTTCCCCCAACTGAAGCTCCGGCATCCTGCCATCTGGTGGCCGGCGGAGATGGGGACGCACCCGCTGGAAACCTTGACTGTTCGTTTTGTTGTCGATGGCCAGACTTCCGACACGGCATCCGCTCGCGTTGGGATTCGCGAAGCGACATCGGAGATGACGGCGTCGGGCGGTCGGCTATTCCGCATCAATGGGAAGCCGATTCTGATTCGCGGCGGCGGATGGTCGCAGGACATGCTGATGCGCGAAGATCATGAAAATTTGCCGGAGCAAATTCGCATGGTCAAGGACATGCGCCTGAATACGATTCGGCAGGAAGCCAAGCTAGAGGGCGATGAATTCTATCGGCTGACAGATGAGAATGGCATTCTGGTGATGGCGGGCTGGTGCTGCTGCGATCAGTGGGAACACTGGAACAATTGGACGCCGGAGAATCACGAGGTAGCGAATGCTTCTCTGCGCTCGCAGATGCTTCGCCTGAGGCACCATGCCTCACTGCTGGTTTGGTTGAATGGTAGCGATCACCATCCGCCGGCTGACGTGGAGCAGGCGTATCTGGATGTCGAGAGGGAAACCGGGTGGCCGAATCCGACGCTCTCTTCAGCCACCGGTGCCGCAAGCACGGTCACCGGTGCGAGCGGCGTCAAAATGTCTGGGCCCTATAACTACGTCGCGCCCTCCTACTGGTATGTCGACAAGCAACATGGAGGAGCGTTCGCGTTCAACACAGAAACCAGTCCGGGTCCGGCGATTCCTCAGCCCGACAGCCTGGTGAAATTTCTGCCTCCCCAAGATCGCTGGCCTATCGGAGAGGTGTGGGACTACCACGCGGGCGGCGGCGATTTTATGAATGTCGACGTATTCAACACTGCCATGCGCGCGACCTATGGCTGGCCCGACTCGATGGATGCGTATTCCAAGTTGGCGCAGACGATGACCTATGATGGCGAGCGCGCCATGTTCGAGGCTTACACGCGCAATAAGTACACATCTACCGGAGTCATCCAGTGGATGTTGAACAATGCGTGGCCGTCGGTTATCTGGCATTTATACGACTACTATCTTCAGACCGGTGGCGGATATTTCGGCACCAAGAAAGCCTGCGAGCCGCTGCACGTGCAGTATTCCTACGACGACCACAGCATTTACGCGGTCAGCAGTCTGCCGGTCGCGACTCCCTCGCTCCAGGTGCAGGCGGATGTGTACGATCTCGACTTGAAATCGGTTTTCCATCAGACAAAGACGGTGGACCTGGCTGCGGATGGCTCGCAGCGCGTCCTGGATATTCCAGGCGACATTTTTCAGCCGGAGCAGTCTACACATTTTGTCCGCCTCGAAATGAGGGATGCGGCGGGCAAAGTTGTCAGCCGAAATTTCTACTGGATTCCTTCCAAGCTGACCGTGTTCGACTGGTCCAAGACGGAATATACCTACACTCCCGCCATTAGTTATCCCAACATGCAGGCGTTGCGCTCGCTGCCGAAGAGTCAGATCCGCGCCACCCTGTCGACCACAAATCATGTTCTCCACGTCCATATCGAAAATCCGTCGCATGCGCTGGCATTTCAAGTGGAGGTGCGAGGGCTTACTGCCAATGGCAAGCCGATTCTTCCTCTTCTCTGGAGCGATGATTTTGTGGAGTTAATGCCGGGCGAGCATCGGGATTTGACGGCTGAACTTCCCAAAGCCACAGCGGCAAATCAAGCCTCTGTGATCGTTAGCGGTTGGAATACGAACACGCTGACACTCGGCGCGAAGCCTACGGCGACTGCCGGTACCGGAGCGGAGTAATAAGAAGCCAAGATCAGTCGCAGTCATATGTGCTGGTGGCTGAGGAGAAAATATCGTGACGAATTTGAAATGCGCGTCTTTGCTGATCCTTGGTTGCTGCCTGCCGGGGTTGCCGTTGACGGCACAAGTTGTAAAGGTGGATGTTACACCCACACACGCTACCAATCATTTCGTCCCGAAGCAGACACTTGGCGCGGGCATTGATCGTATTCAAACCGTAGCCATTGATAAGTTGATGAACAAGACAATTCTGGACCGAGTGTTCACGGCAGGCTGGCAGCCCGTGACCTATCGCCAGAACACTGAGCTTGCTATCGAGGCCTGGCACTGGAATCCCGACGGCACCTGGAGCGATCCGAAAGACCAACAGGGCTACTTCACCGGATCAGCCGAGCCTACCGGGTTCATTCGCCATTCTTTCGGCTATGCGTTGCCGCATCGCGGAATTACTCGTGACGGAGGCTCAGTTACTGGCTATTCTCGATTGACGGACGGCGATACTTCGACTTACTGGAAAAGCAATCCGTATTTAGCGGGTCGATTTACAGGTGAAGACGATGCACTCCATCCTCAGTGGGTGATGATGGATCTCAGCAGTGTGCAGTGGATCGACAGCATCAAGATCGCCTGGACGAACCCATATGCAATCCATTACACGGTTCAATATTGGACTGGGGCCATCCCCAACCAGAGTCCGGTGGACTTTCCGACGAATGGAGTATGGCAAACATTTCCCCATGGCGCCGTTAACTCAGGGAAGGGCGGCGTCGAGACAGTGCATCTTTCCGACCAGCTCATTTCCGCACGGTAT
>JAZKAG010000093.1:6835-10831 GCA_040389265.1 Acidobacteriota bacterium | reverse complement strand
AAACCCCTTCGGTGCAGGCAAAGGGAACGCCCGCTTCCTCCGGGGGGTTGGGAGCACTTTACGTAGCGCGACTCACATGACTGCGAGCCTGCCTGAGTTACGTCTGAATGTGAACGCGCGCTGCTTTGTTACCATCAGGATTCATGAGTTTGCAGAAACCCCGTGTCCGCTTTGCTCCTTCGCCGACTGGCCAGCTCCACGTTGGCAATGCCCGCACCGCGCTCTATAACTGGCTGTTCGCCAGGCGATTCGGTGGGGATTTTCTGTTGCGCATCGAAGACACGGACATTGAGCGCAGTGAAGCTCGCTACGAAGCACAGTTGCTGGATGATCTGCGCTGGTTGGGTCTGGATTGGGACGAGGGACCCCAAGCTCGCGAGGGCGAAGAGCCGTATGGACCCTACCGGCAGTCGGAGCGGCTCGAAATTTATCGCGAGCACACCGATTGGCTGCTGGCTGAAGGTCGCGCCTATCGCTGCTTCTGTTCCGCTGAGCAGCTGGATCGTGAGCGAGAGCAGGCCATCGCTGCCCATCAGCCACAGGTCTACTCGGGGCGCTGCCGAAATATTTCGCAGGAAGATAGCGGCTCACGTGCTGCCGCCGGCGAGCCGTTCGCCGTGCGTCTTAAAATTGGGCCAGACCCAATCGCCTTTCACGACATCGTTCGCGGTGCGGTGGAATTTGCTGCCGATGCTGTTTCGGATCCGATCCTGGTTCGCTCCTCCGGGATGCCGGTCTATAACTACGTCGTTACGATCGATGATGCGCTGATGAAAATTACGCACGTCATTCGCGGCGATGATCATCTCTCCAACACGCCAAAACAGGTTGCGATTTATCAGGCGTTCGGATGGTCGGTGCCAGAGTTCGCCCATCTTTCTACAATCCTTGGGCCGGATAAGACACGGTTGTCCAAACGACACGGCGCAACTTCGATCGCCACCTTTCGCGAGATGGGCGTGCTGCCGGAAGCGCTGACAAATTATCTCGCCTTGCTGGGCTGGGGCGCCGAGGGTGGAACCCGCGAAACCTTCACCATGGCTGAACTGGCCGAAGAATTCAGCCTGGAGCGGGTCACGCCGTCGCCCGCAATTTTCGATTTCAACAAATTGCATTGGCTGAACCGGCATTACCTGAAGCTGGCGGATCCGGCTCGCGTACTAACACTTTCTCGGCCATACTTCGTCGCGAAAGGCTGGTTGCCTGACGCGAGCACGCCAGAAATTGACGCGTGGATGCTACATTTGCTGGCATTGTTTGTGCCTGCCGTCGATCAATTGGACCAATTGCCGGAGAAAACGAGTTTCATTTTTTCAGTGGATCCGGCGGCGGCGCTGATCCAAGAGGAAAACGCCGCGGTGTTTGCCAATCCTACCGCGCGGGCGGTGCTGCAAGCATTTGCTGAACGCATCGCAGCGGTTCCAACTCCAATCACGGCGGAGGCATTCAAGGCCGCCATAAATGAAGTAAAAGCCACAACCGGTGTCAAAGGGAAGGATCTTTTCCATCCGGTGCGGATCGCAATCACCGGTGCTCATTCAGGCCCGGAATTCGACAAATTGGTGCCATTGATCGAAATGGGGTATGCCCTGGCCTTGCCGAATCCGATTCCGAATGTACTAGAGCGTGTCGAGGGGTTTCTCGCCGCGTTTCCACCCGCTTGAAAGTTGCTTTGGCTCAACCATGCACAACGGAGGTTCCGCGAGTGCAACCCAAGAAGACGCTGTTGAGTTGGAGCGGCGGCAAGGATAGCGCCTGGGCTCTCCACACGCTTCGTCAGAACCCTGCGTATCAAGTGGCTGCGTTATTGACCACCGTGAACGCACAATTCAATCGAGTCGCGATTCACGGCTTTCGGGAGGAATTGCTGGATCTGCAGGCTGCCTCGGTCGGATTGCCGATCTGGAAAATTCCGTTGCCTCATCCATGCACGAATGAAATCTATGAATCGCGCATGCAGGCAGTTTGTGTGCGTGCCGTGCAGGAAGGATTTGAGACCGTCGCCTTCGGCGATTTATTTCTGGAGGACATTCGCGCGTATCGCATCGAACACCTTGCCGGCACTGGGTTGGAGCCGGTGTTTCCCATTTGGGGGATTCCCACGGATCAGCTCGCCCAAACCATGGTCGCTGAAGGCTTGCGGGCTCGCATCACTTGCCTCGATCCGCGTAAATTGTCCTCCTCATTTTGCGGACGCATTTTCGATGCCGACTTTCTGACCGACTTGCCTGCCTCGGTCGATCCATGCGGAGAGCGGGGCGAGTTTCACAGCTTTGCTTATGCAGGACCCATATTCTCGCGACCCATCGAGATAGAGCATACCCACAACATCGAACGAGATGGATTTGTATACGGGGACCTTGTGCTGGCCGCAGCCCCGCTGGCGAAGTAGATTGAGTGCATGATTGCTTTTCTCCGGGGGAGACGATGAAAGAAACCACTCGACTGGTTCGAGTTGGATTGCCTGAGCCGCCGCAAAAAGTTGCAGCGGGCAATCCGATACATCCTGGCCCAATCTTCGCCTCTGCTTATGCCACCCCCGGCGATCCCGCGGAGTCAACCTATACCTATGCCCGATTCCACAATCCCACCTGGGACGAGCTTGAAGACGCGTTGGGAAAGTTGGAAGGCGGCATCGCGCGCATCTTTCCTTCTGGAATGGCGGCGGTGATGGCGGTCTTCGCGGCCGTCCTTCGGCCCGGAGACACGATCGTGCTGCCCTCCGACTGCTACTACACCACGCGCATTTTGACCCGCGAATTCCTGGCTTCGTTCGGAATTACAGCGCGACTGGCCGCGACCGCCGGAAACGCGCAGGAAAACCTATTGCAGGGTGCGAAGTTGCTGTGGCTGGAGACGCCTTCAAATCCCACCATGGATATATGCGATATTCGCATGCTGACAGATGCGGCGCATGCGGCCGGTACCTTGGTCGCGGTGGATAACACGACAGCAACCGCGCTTGGCCAGCAACCACTATCGCTGGGCGCCGATATTTCCGTCGCGTCGGATACAAAATCCTTAAGCGGCCACAGTGATCTCTTGCTCGGCCATGTGGCCGTCCGCGATGTGGAACTAAGCGCGAAAATCGATCGCTGGCGCACTCTTTCCGGCTCCGTGGTCGGGCCGATGGAGGCGTGGCTGGCAATGCGCTCGCTGGCGACCCTGCCGTTGCGATTGGAAAAGCAATCGAATAATGCGCAGGGTATTGCGGAGTTTCTGGAAAGCCACAGGGCAGTGAAGTCGGTGAACTATCCGGGTCTGAGTTCGCATCCTGCGCACGCCTTGGCACGGGCGCAAATGCGCTATTTTGGACCTGTGGTCAGCTTCGATCTGGTGCATCGTTTGGCTGCGGAACAATTCTTGAAGTCGTCGAATTTGTTGGTGGAGGCGACCAGCTTTGGAGGTATAGTTTCCTCCGCCGAGCGCCGGGCTCGCTGGGGTCACGACGCCGTTTCTGAAGGGTTTATCCGCTTGAGTGCGGGTTGCGAAGACCTTGAGGATTTACTGGCCGATCTGGATCAGGCCCTGGACGACGGCAAAACGAGCTGATCGAGAATTCTGAAGTGTGTGGCAATCGATGCACCCTGTCCTTGGACTCGCGATGATACCTGAAAACCTTCACCTTCCCGATTCAGCGTTCCCCCATGACTGGGAGGTTGAAATCCTGGAGTCTGCGCCGCTGATTGCGCCTGCGCGGCACTACATCTATCCGCAAGCGGTGGCGGAAGTGGAGCGTGGGGCGCTGCAGATTTACTTTCGATCGCTGCCTGGCGCGGAGAGAGCAATGGCTACGTTTGCATTGGGATTTGCCGAGCCAACGTTGCCGCATGGAGTGTGGAGTTGTCCGAATTCGCGTCAAATGTGCGCGATTGCCGGCGGATACGCCTATGTGATCGACGTAGACTGCCCAGACCAGTGGCTCCAGGTTCCGTATCGCCCGGTCATCTGGGTCGGCGCCGCCTGGTGCGTTTGTCGGACGACCAAGGTCACAAG
>JAZKAG010000093.1:0-6825 GCA_040389265.1 Acidobacteriota bacterium | reverse complement strand
AAAGCCTGGGAAACGAATCGCTTATCGTGGGAAGGGTTGCGAGTGGTCGGAATCGACGACCGGCACTTGCATGGATTCGGGTGGGATCTGGAGACCGACACGGAAGTGCCGTTTACGGTAGACCTGATGACTGGGCACCACACTGGAGGCGTTGGAGATGCTTGGGGTTGAAATCAGTGGCAAGAAAAATGCGGCCCAGGCAATCAATCGCCCGGGCCTCTTCAACAAAACGCAAGTCTTACTGGCCGGCTAGCACCAGCGGCTTCAGTGAGGCGCTGGCTTCGTTGGCAAGCGAAGCACGATAGTTGCTGAAGACGACTTCGCTGCCTTGTGGGCCATCCAGAAGCAGTCCAAAGCGGAGCGGTTCCTGCCAAGCGGTCAGCACGCGGCTGACGGCAGCGTTCCCCAGCGAATGCCAACCAGTGTCTCCCTGATGACGCCAGAAGAAATGAACATCTTGAGCTCCGCCGCCAGAAACGCGGAACTCAAATTGCGAGTTGGTGTTGACGGCTTGACGAGCTAGCACGGTGGCGGAATTTGGCTCAAGCTGCCACAGGACGATGCTGCCGTCTCCGAGGCCAATCACCATTGCATGGTTCGCATCCCCGACTAACCCCAGGCCGGAGATGGAAGATGTGCTTTTGGGCGCGCGGGTCAGCTCAACTTCAGCGGCTGTGCCGGAAGCGTCGGCATCGCGGCTAAGGAGCACGGTGCTATGATCGCGCGATTTGATGCGAACCTCGTCGCCCCTGAAATGGAGCTTGGGACTTTGGCCTGGGAAGGAATACCATCCCGCCTGTGTCGATCCGTCGAAAACTATATTCTCGACATGCCCCGGCGTCCATCCGCGAACCTGTTGGGCCGAAGCCTGGGTAGCAATGAAGGAGACAGCACAAACAATCGGAACCGCAGAAAAAATCATACCGCGCAAAAAGTTAATTTTCATTTCATCAATCCTCGTCTCTTAGACTCGACCAACTTTTCGTTGGAGTGAACCTAAGGTAGCGGGCTACCTACACCATAACAAGGAATACGGTCACCGCACTTTAGTTATGTACAGGTAACCCGGGTAACTGACAGGGTTCCAAAATGAAAACATACGCTCGCCCAAGAACTTTCTATTTGCCGTCGTCAGAGGAATGCGACTCAAGATTTTTATTGCAACGAAAGAAGGTTAGGGCTGCTTCGCCTTGTTCGATCCGGCGGTAGGGCTGCAGCGGAAGGTCCAGGTCGGGCAGAGAAAAACGCCGCGAATGCTCCGCTATCACCACCGCACCCGCATCAAGAATGGGCTGCTCCGCAACAAACCTGAGAACTGTCTCATACGCTAGCTGGTCTTTATAGGGTGGGTCAAGAAATATCAGATCCACGAGGATTTTCTGCTTCAACAGGCGGTGCAGAAGGCCTAGCGTGCCGCCAGGCTCCACGATGGCTTGTTCGCGAATTCCCAGCCGGTCAAGGTTATGGCGCAAGGTCTGCAGCGAGGTTTTGGCATTCTCTGCGAAGTAGACCCGGCGAGCTCCGCGGCTGATAGCCTCGATTCCGACAGCTCCTGTACCCGCAAACAAATCGACAAAAACGGCATCCTGGATGTAGGGCGCGATCACATTGAATAATGTCTCGCGCAGCCGATCGCTGGTTGGACGCGTGTCTCTACCTTTTGGCGAGGCAAGCGGTTGCGAACGGTATTTGCCAGCGATCACACGCATAAAGTCAGTATCAGGGTGGCGTTAGTTCGCCGCGAAACAAATGGATGCCTGCTGCAGCGGTTTCGCGCGAATCTTCGCGCCGCTCTCCGGGAACGTGGAGGCGACTCCATCTACAATACTGGAGAGGCTTCAACATGCGCGGTTGGTCCATCCCGATGGGACGTTTGCTGGGCGTGGAAGTTCGCCTGCACTTTTTCTTTGCCCTGCTGTTGGGTCTCTCTCTGTTGTACACAGGAATGAGCGGCATGGCGGCGATTCGCGGCGTCTCGCTCTGGCTGCTGCTGCTGGGAATCGTTGCGATACGTGAAGTTGCTCGGGCCATCGTATGCTCGTATTACGGGCTGGAAATGCGTAGTTTGTTGTTACTGCCGATCGGTGGACTGCCTTCTTACGCAACCCCTGAGTCCTCCGAACAGGCATCGGAGGGGAGCGCCCAACGCGCCCTGGCCATGGCAGGACCGATCACCAACTTCCTGGCGGCGTTTGTGTTGCTGGGTTTCATCGTAGGCATTTCTCCCACGGTCTCCGTGATGGCGAAACCCTGGGTGGGCGCCCAACATTTGCTGCGCAGTGCCTTCTGGTTGAATATTTTTCTGGCCGTAGTCAACCTGCTTCCAGCCTACCCGCTGGATGCGGGAAGGTTGATGCGGGGTAATTTTTCGCGGACCCAGGGAGCGCTGAAGGGAACTCGCGCCGCATCTGGGATTGGACAGGTTATCGCGCTTGCTTTGTTTGTGGCGGGCGTAATTCTGCAGAGTCCATGGCTGTTGCTGGCGGGCTTTTTCATCTTTGTCGGCGCCCAACTGGAGGACCAGGGACTGGTTTTCCAATCTGTGGTGGATACCGTTCGGATGCGTGACATTATGCTGACGGATTTTGCCTGCTTATCGGCGTCCGACACCCTGGAGGATGCGGTATTCAAATCCATCCATAATCTGCAGGATGACTTTCCGGTAGTGCGGGGCGGGTTACTGGTAGGTGTAGTCTCGCGGCAGCGGATTGTGGAGACGCTGCAGATGGACGGAAACGGGTACGTGCAATCGATTATGTCGCGCGGGTTCCAGGTGGCGCAGCCGGAAGATTCCTTGGGAGCGACGTTTCGCCGCATCAATGCCGGACGGGGCCTTTCCCTGGTGCCGGTTCTGGACGGGGAGCAGATTGTGGGCATCGTGACGTTGCAAAACCTGATGCACAGCATGGGATTGTTGGCGGAAAGCCGGCGACTGCAGCAGCAGTCCAGTTAAAAACCAGATGGCTAACGACCTCCGCGATTCGCATCCTTTTTCAAAGGCCGAAAAACCGCTTTCGCCAGGCTTGTACATCGTCGCAACTCCAATTGGAAATCTGGAAGACATTACGCTGCGGGCGTTGCGAGTTTTGCGCAGCGTCGATCGAGTCGCCTGCGAGGACACACGCCAGACTCAGAAATTGCTATCGCATTTTGGCATTGCCGTGCCCACGATGAGCTGTCATGCCCACAATGAACGCCAGCGCGCCCACGAGTTAGTAGCGGAACTGAAGGGCGGTGCGCGAATTGCTTTCGTTTCCGATGCGGGAATGCCAGGAATTTCCGATCCGGGAGAGTTCTTGGTGGCGCAGGCGGTAGCCGCCGGCATTCCGGTGATTCCAATTCCGGGAGCCTCGGCTGTGGTATCGGCCCTGGCTGCGTCGGGCCTCGACACAACCTCGTTTCGATTTGTTGGATTTCCTCCGCCGCGATCCGGCGAACGGCGCAGCTTTTTTGAGACGCTGCGTAGCGAACGTGCCACCTTAATCTTTTATGAAGCTCCCCATCGAGTGGTGGAATCGCTTCGAGACGCAATCCAGGTGTTCGGGCCTACACGAAGAGGCGTTCTGGCGCGAGAGATCACCAAGATTCATGAGGAGTTTTTGCGGGGCACATTGCAGGAGCTAGAGACAATTTGTGCAGGTCGTGAACTATTGAAAGGTGAAATGACGCTGCTGGTTTCCGGCGCAAATCCGGCTGAGGCGGCATCTACGGGTACAGCAACCGAGACCGATCTTCGCAGCGCGATGGCTGCATACATGAAGCAAGGATTAGATGAGCAGACATCTCTGAAGCGCGTCGCTCGAGACCGCGGAGTATCGAAAAGCGAAGTCTATCGAGAGTGGCAGCGCGAACCGGGGCGCCGCAAATAGCTCGGATCCAATCAAACCCGACCCAATTAGTGACTGCCAGCAGGCTCCTTCGGAGCAGCTTCGCGACCCTTCAGCCGGTCATAAAGGTACAAATCGCTGACTGTGCCCAAGGCGAGATTGTAGTAGTCGGTAGTTCCGATGGCCTCGCAGAGCTCCTCATCAAATGCATGCAGTGCCTGTAGATGGGCAGCCGTGGCCGCCACTTCAATCTTGCCAGTGCGCAGGAATTTCTGATACCCACGGTCGACTAGCAGGGAAATTTCGCCGCCAATTAGACAGCCAGGGCGGACCACGTAGCCAGCGCCACCGTTCGGCGCTTTGGCCAGCACCGCACCGCAGCCATATTTGCGAACCTGGACTTGATTTGCGACTCCCGGAGTGTCGGCGACATCAAACTGATGAGACCGAAAGTAGGTTAGCGCACTCTCGAAGGTTTTGACTGGGGCAGAGGTTTTCTTGCTCATAGAAGATGTCGACTAAATTTCAATTTCGTACGCGCAGGTGAACCAAATAGAAATGGCGTCTGCGAGATTATCTTCGCGAAGGCTGCATTTCCAGTATATCTTGACGAGACCGATGGGTTGCTCTCATGTTGAGCACTGATGTATCGCAAAAATGCGAAATGGAACCTTCGCCGTCCCTCGGGAGCGGGATATTGGATCGCGTCGGTAATACGCCTCTGATTCGCATTGAGGGACTCAACGATCGTACCCGTAGAATTGCCGTCCTCGGAAAGGCAGAATGGGTGAATCCTGGCGGTTCAGTGAAAGATCGGGCGGCTAAGGCAATTGTGCTGGATGGAATAGAGCGCGGACTGATTGGGCCGGGAAAGAAAAAGCATTTGCTCGATGCGACCAGCGGGAATACGGGGATAGCGTATGCGATGCTCGGTGCAGCGTTGGGTTTTCCGGTCAAGCTGGTGATGCCGTCGAACGTTTCGCCCGAGCGCAAGCAAATTTTAGCGGCCTATGGCGTGGAGATTGTTTGGACCGATGCGGCGGACGGGACCGATGGTGCAATTTGCAAAGCACGCGAGATGTCAGTGAGTCATCCGGATGAGTCTTGGTATGCGGATCAGTATTCAAACGACAACAACTGGCGCGCGCATTATCGAACCACGGCAAATGAAATCTGGCAACAGACCGAAGGCCGTGTGACCCATTTCATAGCAGGACTGGGAACCAGTGGAACATTTGTGGGAACCACTCGTCGCCTGAAAGAATTGAATCCACGCATTCAATGCATTTCGCTGGAGCCGGACTCTCCATTCAATGGCCTGGAAGGCTTGAAGCACATGGAGACTGCGATGGTGCCGAGAATTTACGATGCGCATCTCGCCGATCGCAAAATGGAGATAGAAACAGAAACTGCTTATACGATGGCGAGATGGCTGGCCCGCAAGAATGGCTTGATGGTAGGGATTTCAGCGGCTGCGGCGGTGGCGGCGTCCAAGCGAGTGGCAGAAGAGTGTGCGGACAGAAACGAGAGCGCCGTTATCGTAACCGTATTGTGCGACGGTGCAGAGAAATACTTAAGTGAACGATTTTGGCAGGAGTAGCATCGCAATGCTGTGCATCGATCAAAACCAATTCGACGCAATCCGACGCCACGGGGAAGAAACCTATCCGCACGAATGCTGCGGTGTCTTGCTGGGCCACATGGAGGATGACGGTAGCACCGTGTTCGACACGGTTCCGGCCGAAAATACGCGATCTGACTCCGCTCACAATCGCTATCAAATTGCGCCGCAGGAACTGATCGGCATACAGCAGCAGGCTCGGCCTCGCGGACTGGACATTGTCGGCTTCTATCATTCTCATCCCGATCATCCCGCGGAGTGGTCTAAAACGGACCTCGAAGAAGCTCATTGGATTGGGTGTTCGTATGTGATCACCCGTGTGGCTGGAACGCCCGATCAGGGCGCTGGGGAACGGGCAGGATGTCGAGCCATGGAGACAAACTCTTTTCTGCTGGCCGGTACGGGAGAGGAAGATAAGCGCCTGGAGCGCCAGGCCATTCAGGTGGTGGGTGCCGTTGGCGCAAAATAGTTGGCTGCTGCACGCTTTCATCCGGCTCATAAAAATCTAGAGACATGCGAGGATTGCATTATGCAGATTCATATTCCTACTCCGCTGCGCGCGTACGCGGCCAAACAGCCGGTGGTAGAGGTCCATGCCCACACCGTTGCAGAAGCGCTTACAGCGCTGACCAAGAAGTTCCCGGAACTGCGCAAGCATCTTTACACGGAACACGGCAAGCTGCGAGCTTTTGTGAACGTGTACCTGAACGACGAAGACATTCGCTATATTCCACACCAGGAAAATGCTCCCGTAAAAGAGTCGGATACATTGTCGATCATTCCATCGATTGCAGGAGGGGCCCCCAGCGCGGCCACTCCAAGCTCGGCTGACGTATTGACGCCGGAAGAAATGGCGCGATATTCGCGGCATTTGATCCTGCCTGAGGTTGGCGAACACGGTCAGCTGAAATTGAAGGCCGCGCGGGTGCTTTGTATTGGTGCAGGCGGATTGGGTGCGCCATTGACGATGTATCTGGCCGCAGCGGGCGTGGGTACGTTGGGCATCGTGGATTTTGACGTGGTCGAGGCCAGTAATCTGCACCGCCAGGTGATTCACGGGACGA
This sequence comes from Acidobacteriota bacterium, assembly GCA_040389265.1. Taxonomy (GTDB): domain Bacteria; phylum Acidobacteriota; class Terriglobia; order Terriglobales; family Acidobacteriaceae; genus JAKAAZ01. The sequence continues at coordinate 313 of JAZKAG010000093.1, read as the reverse complement.
ACGATATTGGCCGATCCAAGCTCGACTCCGCGGAAGACTCGCTGAAGGCCATCAATCCCAACGTGAATATTTTGAAGTTCTCGACGCGACTGAGCAGTGAGAACGCGCTGGAGATTTTTAAGGATTTCGACATCATCGCGGATGGCACGGATAATTTTCCAACGCGCTATTTGGTTAACGATGCGTGTGTGCTATCTGGCAAGCCGAACGCCTACGCCTCGATCTTTCGGTTTGAAGGGCAGGCAAGTGTTTTTGCGACTGAGGAGGGTCCTTGCTATCGCTGCCTGTATCCTGAACCACCACCGCCGGGGCT
>JAZKAG010000092.1:3371-4219 GCA_040389265.1 Acidobacteriota bacterium | reverse complement strand
GCATGCGCGCTGGCATCCAGAGATTGATTGCGCGCCGTGGATGGGGTGCTTCAGTCCGCGGCGCTGTGAGTTAGATAACGACAGCACGCGATAGAGTAGACGTGGACAGAGTCATGCCAATCTCCGTATCCAAAGACGAAGACATCGCGGTAGGGAGTCACGATCCGGCCGAAGAATATCGACGACGCTCGGCCGCGCGCGAAGCAGAAGTTCGCCGACTGGAGCGGCTGCATATCCGCCTGGGGAACGTGCGATTGCTGCTGGCAGCGATCGCCGTGCTGCTGGCATGGTGGGCATTCCGGTCGCACTGGATTTCGCAGTGGTGGATCGCAGCGCCGGCGACTGGCTTCGCCGTGATTGCCATGTATCACGCGCGCGTGCTGCGGGCGCGGCGACGCGCTTTGCGTGCGGTCGCGGTCTATCAGCGTGGACTGGCGCGGATTGAAGATCGCTGGATGGATGGCGGTAGCCGGGGAGATCGATTCCGCAATCCACAACATTTGTATGCCGCTGATTTGGACCTGTTCGGGCCGGCAAGCCTGTTTGCGTTGTTGTCGACGGCGAGCACGCGCATGGGAGAGGATGCGTTGGCTTCGTGGCTGCTGTCGTCTTCTGCGGTAGAGACGATTCGCGAGAGGCAGGCGGCGGTGGCTGAGTTACGCGATCGACTGGATCTGCGGGAAGACCTTGAAGTTGCGGGAAGAGAAGATGGAGCCGGTGTGGTTCCGGAAGCGCTGCTGCAATGGTCGGAAGGGCTTGCGGATGTCCGCGAAGTGTGGCTGGGTTGGCTGCCTCCACTGCTGATGGTGCTGGCAGTCGCGAGCGCGGTTGTGTGGGGAGTGTGGGGA
>JAZKAG010000092.1:0-3361 GCA_040389265.1 Acidobacteriota bacterium | reverse complement strand
CTGGATGAAGAAACCCATGCAGGCCGTCTTTTCTTCGACCGAAGGCGCCTTTGAAAATCTCGAATTACTGTCGGGAATACTGGCTCGACTGGAGCGGGAGCAGTTCCATTCAGCGCGATTGCGGCGGCTGCAAACGGAACTGACCACTCACGCCATCAAGGGATCGGAAGCGATTGCAAGCCTCCGCACGTTGATCGACCTGATCGATTCTCGGGATAACTTTTTTGTGAGGATTCTCGATATCCCGCTGATGTATTCCGTCCAGGTTGCGGTGAGGGCGGAAGCATGGCGCGCCAAACACGGCGCGGCAGTGCGAGCCTGGCTGAACGCGACCGGTGAGATGGAAGCGCTGCTATCGCTGGCTGCGTACCACTTCGAACATCCGGAGGATCCGTTTCCTGAGTTTCTCGACGGCGAGCCGTGCCTTCAGGGGGAGGCGCTGGGCCATCCGTTGATTTCATCGGAGAAGTGCGTGCGTAATGATGTGAATCTCGTCGCGGGGACCCGGGCCCTTCTGGTGAGTGGGTCAAATATGTCTGGCAAGAGCACGTACCTGCGCACCATAGGAGTGAACACGGTGCTGGCGATGGCTGGAGCGCCGGTGCGGGCGCGGCGATTGCGCCTGACCCCGCTGACGGTTGGGGCCAGCCTGCAGGTGAACGATTCGCTGCAGGAAGGCAGTTCGCGATTCTATGCGGAAATCACCCGTCTGCGACGGATCTACGATCTGGCGGCGGGGCGGCCACCGTTGCTGTTTCTGCTGGATGAATTGCTGCAGGGAACCAACTCCAAAGATCGCCGGGTTGGGGCGGAAGGCGTGTTGCGCGGACTGCTGGAACGCGGAGCGATTGGAATCTTGACGACGCATGATCTGGCTCTGACCGAGTTGGAGGGTCTGCCGGAGGGTGCGCTAAAAAACATGCATTTTCAGGATCACCTTGAGAATGGGACGATGCGATTCGATTTCCTCCTGCGGGATGGCGTCATCACCAAGAGCAACGGGCTGGAACTGATGCGGTCGATTGGACTGCACGTCTAGCCGGCCGGCGCGTGCAAGAATTGTTGATTGACAGGGTTTCTGTGATCGGCGAAGCTGCTGCTAACGACAGGTGGAGCGATTTTTTCGGAACCAGGGAACAAGCAGGCAGGGGCGATGCGCACAGCCCCGACACCGATTCGTTACCCCTATGTTTTCTCCCAAGTCGCAGTCGAACCGCTATGATGTAGGCACGTCCCTGTGGAGATTCAGGAAAATATCGTTTTGGCCCCCTACACCACCTTCCGCATAGGTGGCCCGGCGCGTTGGTTTATGGAAGCGACCAACGAAACCGATCTGGCGGAGGCGGTCGCGTTTGCGCGCAAAAAAAGTGCGCCACTGTTTGTCTTAGGGGGCGGCAGCAACCTGCTGGTCTCAGACAAGGGCTTTCCGGGTGTGGTGGTTCGAGTGGCGAACCGCGGAATCCGACAGGGACTGGAAGACGATTACAACGTATTTACCGCTGCCGCCGGCGAAGACTGGGATGGTTTCGTATCGAACGTCGTGGAACAGGATTTTGCCGGTGTGGAGTGCATGGCCGGCATTCCCGGCACCGTGGGTGGAACGCCGGTGCAGAACGTTGGTGCCTATGGGCAGGAAGTGTCGTCAACCATTGTTGGGGTGCGGGCTCTGGATCGCACCACATTAAAGATGGTGGACTTTTCCGCCACGCAATGCCAGTTCGGCTACCGTAGAAGTATTTTCAACAGCACGGGACGCGACCGCTACATCGTGACGGAAGTGGCCTATCGCCTGAAGCTGCATGGCGAGCCGAATCTGAAATATCAGGATCTGGCGCGCGCATTTGCCGATGCACCCGAGCCGCCGACGCTGAAGCAGGTGAGCGAAATGGTGCGCAGCATTCGGCAGCAGAAGGGAATGCTGCTGGTGGATGGCGATCCCGACTGCCGCAGTGCCGGATCGTTCTTTAAGAATCCGGTGGTGTCGGAGTCGCACCTGGCGGATATTTCCGCGCGGGTGGTGAAAGAAGCGCATCGCGCCGGGTTGATGCTGACCGAGCCGATTCCGCATTTTGCCGCCGACCCAGGATCGGTGAAGTTGCTGGCAGGCTGGTTGATTGAGCAGGCCGGCTTTCCCAAGGGATATGCGATGGGGCCGGCAGCCGTTTCCAGCCGCCATACGCTGGCCATTGTGAATCGCGGCAATGCGACCGCCAAGGAAGTGCTGGCGCTGCGGGATGAGATTCGCAAACGGGTACTGGCGCAGTTTGGAATCTGCCTGGAGCAGGAGCCGGTCTACGTCGCCGGGTCGTAAGCTTTAGCCATCGTTATCGGGCGAAGGATAGATCTTTTCTGGAAGCGGCGCCGGAACAGCGTGCAAAACCTGCAACAGGCGTTCTCGCTGAATGGCCAACACTCGTTCCGGCGTGCCCTGCGCCAGGACGCGGCCTTCCTCCATGATCAGCACTTCATCTCCAGAGGCAAACACTTCTTCCAGATTATGCGTGACCGTCATGACGGGAACGCCGCGTTCACGCGCCCATTGATGCAGGTTGGTGGAGATGCGCTGCCGGCTCAGGGCATCGAGGGCGGCGAAGGGCTCATCGAGCAGCAGGATCGTGGGTTCGGCGGCGAGGGTGCGGGCGATGGCGATGCGCTGCAACTGGCCGCCGGAGAGTTCGCGCGGCCAACGGTTTGCCAGCGATTGCGCCTCAACAAGCTGCAGCAGTTGCGCGATCTTTTCTTTCTGAGTTGCGCGGTCTTTGCCCCGAAGTGCGAAGGCGACATTGCCCGCCGCGGTCAGGTGGGGAAACACTGACGGACTTTGCATGACCAGGCCCACGCGGCGTTTTTCCGCGGGAACAAAAGTGTTGGGTCGCTTGCCGCCAGCAGTCGTATTGCACACCGTGGTGCCGTGAAATTCAATGGTGGCGACGTCGGGCTTGAGCAGGCCGGCAATGGCGCGCAGCAGGGAGGATTTACCCGATCCTGATGGACCGAACACGACAGTGCGCTGCGCATAGGCGGAGAAGGCGAGATGCAGATGAAAGCCGGCACCGTTTGACTGGAAGCGATGTTCCAGGTGGGCGGTGAGCCATGGGGTATGGCTGACCGCGGGACGCACTGGGTCGGCAAGCGTCGGATCGGGAATCAACGCGTCAGACACGGTCGCCGCTCCTGGGACGCGATTCTGGGCGAAGGCTGTAGAGCAGCATCAACGCCACCAGGCAGATGGCGAGCAAAAACAAGGCGGTTCGATTGGCTTGGGCGTATTGGAAATCCTGCACCTGGTCGTAGAGCGCGATGGAGAGGGTGCGAGTGGCGCCGGGCAGATTGCCGCCAATCATCAGAACGACTCCAAACT
>JAZKAG010000091.1:0-1819 GCA_040389265.1 Acidobacteriota bacterium | reverse complement strand
AGTGCCGAAACCACCTTCAGATCCGAAACCGCCAAAGGTCGGATCATTATGGTTCGATCCAGAGAGCGACCCAATCCGGGTTTATCGGGTCAAGCTGCTCGCGTTTGGAAAGTTTGTCTCGCTTGCGCCCCTCGATCGCCAGCCGCGCAATCGCGAGCACAGCACAATCAGCCTCGCCGTTTTGCAACGAAGGTGGAAGCCATACCCGCCGGCGATCTCCAGCACGCATCTGTAACAAGGAATAGTTGACGTATGCGCCGGATTGCGTGATTGTCAGTAATACCATGACTTCCCAATCCTCCCGCCCCGTCTCACTACGGGGCGGTTTTTTTATCTGCATCCGGTGCATTGCCAAACTGGCACAATGAGCTTAGGTATATGCGGATCAGGAATTAGTCGGAATTAATATCATTGGCGTCAGATGGCATCCAGGTGCCTTTTGAATAGCCATCCGATTGATACAGCAACAGAAATTCAGATTTGGTCAGATGCCGTGCTTTGGATGGCATAATGAAACTCGAAGACCTACATGGTATTGATTTCATTTCAGATCACAGTTTGTGAGTTTATTTTGTCTGCATCTTCAGATTATTCGAAAACTGGACGGAAATGTCAGCTCGGTTTTTCCGTGAAGCGCAATCTGATCCACAATTGTAAGACCACGGAGGACAACTCGCATCGGGTATGGCTTGCTCATAACAGCGTCGCCTTAATGTGCCGCAAAATTCAAATAGTCCCCATATCCTGTCGAAAAGATTATGCGTATGGGGTGGGTTTGTCGTATTGCCCTTACCAGATCGGTTCCGAGGCTTCCGTCTGCGAGATTTACATCAATAATAGCATATTCAGGGCGGTGCCGTTCAACCTCTTCCATGGCCTCATCTAGCGTCCGCGCAATTTCGCAGACTTGATGACCATTCAATTCAAGCAATTCCCGAAGAAGCTCAGCAATCGGCACATCGTCTTCCACAATCAATATGTTCACGGACCGACCTTTTCAATCAGAAACAACTTACCTGACACATCTCTGCTGAAACAACGTCCGCGGAGTGCTGTCAGCATGATCTGATATATCACGCCAGCTGAGCTGCAAGAAGGCTGAGACTGCATCGGCCACAAACGCCACAGAATTGGTACACTCCATCAATCGCTGATGGGTACCGGGACCCAACCGAGTTGGTCAAACCTGTGGATGAGGACCATCCTTCTTACCCGGTTCCTCACCCTTGAAGTTCACTGGCGGATCGACAGTGCCTGCCTTCTCCCATCGATCGGCTAGCGCCTCATATTCGTCAGCATATTTCTTCAGCGCTCTGAGGATGCGTTCGTCATCGAGCCCAAGCCCCGAACGATAGCGTTGCGCTCTTGCCCTCATTTCAGCGGGCGTCTTGTCAGATATTTCCATATGTCATTTTCGCAACGGGGCACGTCGCGTAAAGTTACGGAAATTACCTATCCCTTGCGTTGAGAGTATCTCTTGCTCGTCAGCCGATCAAACCTACATAGGGTTCGTGATAGTTACGTACCGCCGTCGCCGTATGCTTGTGCCGACAAAGCTGGCTGCTCAGCCGGCCGCGATCAGTGGCTCAATGGTGGTAGGCGCCCGTAAGCCCAAAAGGTATCAAAGAACGTTGGTTGAGTTAGCCGATGATCCTGAGGCCCAGGACAGTGTGCGCCGGTTCTATGAGCGCATGGGTCTTGGAGCGATTTATCAGCGCGCGATTGGGTCGCCCGATTAGCCTTCCAGGTATGGCTTCAGCTTGCGCTTGAATGAGGACAGGCTGAGGGAACCTTGGATCCGTTGACGTGGCTGCCGGTT
>JAZKAG010000090.1:0-1580 GCA_040389265.1 Acidobacteriota bacterium | reverse complement strand
CGTTGGTTTTAGCCGCAGTAAAAGAGTTATCTTCCATCAGCCACACATGTTTGCAGGCGGCAGCATGCAGAATAATCTGCGGGCGATGTTTCCCAAATATGTCCGCGAGCAGAGATGCATCGCAGATATCGCCGACAATCAAATCGCGGGAGACACTCGCATCCCTATCGAGATCTAATGCGAGTTCGTGCAGCCCTGACTCACCATTATCCAGCAGCAACAGATGCTCGACGGACAGGCGAGAGATCGTCCGCGCAAGAGCCGAACCGATGAAACCTCCGGCCCCCGTGATGAGGATGCGCTTTCCGTGCAAAAAAGGCCGAATTGCGGAATCGTCAAACGAATCCGTGTCTCGACCGAAAAAGTCCAAGGCGTTGTCATGGTCTCGCATGCTGGACATGTCGGTTTGATTTTAAGCGTTTGTCAGCTTGGCGATAGCGCACGCGTGCCAGAGCGCTTCACACTCACCATGGCAGCGCTGCCATTGGCTCCGATTTTGTTGGCATGTAGTGAAATTGGAATGGCTGAATACGATTCCCGGATTCAAAGCGGTCGTTCCATGAGAGACGATAATCGAGGCTTTGCATTCCTTCAGGGAAGTGTTCGTTCTGCGGGTAGGGGTAACTGCTCATGGATTGAAATGGCAGTTCCGCAACGGTAAAAGGCAGAGCCTCGTGGAAATCCATATCCTTGACGTAACCATCCGCATAAAAGAGGTAGTCACGCTTCCAATGCGGCGGCAATGCGGGCAGGGATCCATCGCTGAATTCCGCGTCGATCTCGTCACCGCTTCCGAAAATCACATATTTGTCATCCCGCCGCAGCAATAGAGGAGTTACGGAACCGTAGCGCGTATAGCTTCCACGTTGCCATTGGAAGGGACCAGTCAGGCTGATGCGTTGGTAGTCATATGTAAGATCGCCCAGGGTTTCACCGTCGACCTGCTTTGGATAGCCCCGGAAGGCGACGCCGGCCGTAGCAAGCGGAAGTTCAGTCTCGTGCATGGAGGATGAGAAATCCCCGTCATTATCCACCAGAATCTGGTCCCAATAGATCTGCAGATTCGTTCGCATGCGGATACGCCGCACATCCGGAGGCAACTTGCCGGTCAGATCGACAACAATCGTCCTGGGAAGACCTGCAGGAAATCCCATATCTCCGACAACTGTCTTCCAGGTGCCGTCCGCCATCTGCGCCTCAACAGAAGGAGGTTCCGGGCGGATGCCGGCTTGCCAGGCGGCATATAGCGAAGTGGCACTGAAGTACTCAATAAAACCACGGAAGAAAAGGCGCAGTGGGCGCTTCGAGGACCAGGGTCCCAGGTCTAGGGTCAGAGTATGCCTGTTTGAAAAACCTGCATAAGCCAGATTTTTGAAGTCGTGGACATATTTGTGATCCGGTTTCGCCAGGAGCGAGAGCACGTTCTCGCCTTTATCATTCCAGGCGCCAACAGGGAGATGCGTACCAGGGGAAGCAAGGATCGGAACACCGGTAGCAAAGGGCTTCTCGCTCAGAAAGCGTTCATCCGGGTACACCTCCGTCCCTTCCGGGTGGTCGACTGCTACGAGACGCAACTGGTC
>JAZKAG010000089.1:59224-76478 GCA_040389265.1 Acidobacteriota bacterium | reverse complement strand
CAGGCCACGCCGGCCAAGGCCAACTTGCCCTGAACGTTCAAGGACGTGCCCTAAAGGATCCGCATGCATCCGGTCGTCATCGCCCCGTCCATCCTGTCCGCCGATTTTGCCCACCTCGCCGATGAGGCTGCCGCGGTCGCCGCCATCAGCTTGCAAAAATCGCGTCGCTGCATTCGCTCTTCTCCTTGAGGGCTGGATGCTTACAGCTTCAAACGTGGAGACAGACACGCGCTACTGCGTTTTGGTTGCCGAAACTAGCAGCTCGACTGGCGCTGCCACCATGTCGATCAGAACCGCCTGCGGCTGTCCAGCGGATTTGAGCACAGACAGATTCTGCGATCGCGTGTTGGCGTCCATCGCGCGTTGGTTTTCAAGGTCGTCGAGTGCCTGCAATCCGATGACGGCGACCTGATGCAAGCCCTGCGAGAGTGGAACCAGTTCCTGAGTTAACTTTGACCGCACTAGCAGCGGCTGCAATTGCGCGTCGTTATCTCGCCAAAGCGTCAGCCACTGCCGGGCTTGCCGCCATTGCTCCGGAGTCGCTTTTCCTGCTGCGATCAGCTTCGCAATGTCATTGAACTGCCGCGCAGTCTCGCTCTCTGGATGGACAACGTCTACCAGCCGGTTGAGCGGAGTGAACGTCGTATAGGATGGGCCCTCTTCCAGGTCATACCGCTTATATCCAGCCGGTGGCTGCATGACGGCGGCGAAGACATTCAAGGGAACGGGGTTCGGATCGCCGATCATGCGTTGCAACATGACGTCTACGTCAGCCTGCGAATTCAGTCCGTAATGCTTCAGCTTCCATGAGACGATTGCGAGCCGTTGATACATGGAACTGACATCCCGAACGTTTTCAGGAGACCAGAAGCGCTCCGCGATCGCCGCGAGATACGGCCAGATCTGGCTGTTGATGGTCTGCGGATTGACATATTCTGCCCACATGCAGGCTTCTCCCCCGAGGATTCGGGCCGTCTGCTCGGCATTCAACGAAGCCGCCTCGTTGCCCATCGGATCGGAGAGATAGTACTTCGACGTTGGAGAATCCAGGTTCAAATAATACGGAGTGGAAAGTATGCCGCGATTGCCTTGCTTTGCCGCCTCCGCCAAAGCTGTGGGTCCACGCCAGGATTGGATCAGCACTTCCTTCGGAGTGTTCGGCTGCAACACTTCATCCCAGCCTTCCATAATTTTGTGGTGCGACGCGACAATCTTCTGCACTCGTCCGGTGAAATAGGCCTGCAGCGCTGCATTGTCGTGCAATCCGTGCGCGCGCATGAAAGATTGAACCTGCGGATTGGCGTTCCATTCTTTGCCGTTGCACTCATCTCCGCCGATGTGGAAATACGAATCGGGGAAAATATCTGCCATCTCCCCAATAAATGTGTTCAGGAATTTATAGGTGGACTCTTTCGTCGGGTCCATCGCGGCATTCAGCACTCCGTAGCGGCGTGCAATTTGATACGGACCTTTTCCGCTCGCCAATTCCGGATAGCCAACGAACCAAGAAGTGGTATGGCAAGGCATGTCAAACTCAGGAATCACGCGGATGCCACGGTCGCGCGCGTATTCGATCACATCGTGGATTTGCGCCTGCGTGTAATACAGTCCATCGGAGCCTTTGCCTTGCAGCAACGGAGATTTCAGACTTTCGGCGCGAAAGCCCTGGTCATCGGACAGGTGCCAGTGGAAGACATTCAGCTTGACTGCTTCCATGCCGTCGAGATCGCGCTCAAGGACGGATACAGGAATGAAATGCCGGCTGACATCGATCATCAATCCTCGCCAGGGAAAGCGCGGCTGATCATCGATCGTGACGACCGGAACACTGAAGCCTTGAGGCGTGGTGCGAACTAATTGCAGGAATGTCTGCAGACCGTGCAGAATGCCGAGCGGATTGGGCGCACTGAGCAGAACGTGATTCGTGGAAATTTCCAGGTGATAGGATTCGTCCTCGCCCAGCTGCTGCACGGGATCGCTTGCACCCCCGGTTTTGACGACGAAGCTGGGCTGATTAAACTGCGCCACGCGCCATAGGGGAAGGCCGGTTTCTCGCGACAGCGTCGCCAGAAATCGCTGCTGCGCCCGCTGCAATCGCGGCTCTTTGTACCCCTGAAGTTCGACGCCGAAGTGCCCGTCAATGAGAAATTGACCTTGCCCCTGGACGACATGCGACGGCAACGGCATGATCGGCAGCGGCGCCTGAGTTTGCGCTCCGAGATACGTGGATGGAACGAATACGCAGGCGAGAACGAACAGAAGAGAATAAGGCAGGCTCACTCGTTTCAAGATGCATCCTCCAATGGCAAGGTTGAACGTGCGTTCGCATGATTGACCAGGCGCTGATTGAGATTGTACCGACGCCCATCATCTTGACCCACACCTGATGCGTGAGCCCTGGATGGAGAGCGCGACGATCTGGCCGCGTTTCATCGCTGGAATTGCTCAACTACAACCGAAGGATACTTATACCGCAAGCGAGCGGATCCGCCCACTCCACAGCAAAAAGGAGCTCGGCGTTTCGGCCGAACTCCTTTTTTTTGAACCGGGTTGATATTGCGCTATTGGTGATCGTGGCCTCCGCAACCTTGACCACCGCTGACATTCGTCAAGACATGGTCTGCAGCCGTAAGGGTCCGATCGTAGCAGTGGCCGAAGGAGTCGTGGAAGCGGTAGTTCTGGGTGGTCATGCTTCCAGTCGATCCCGTCACATTGAAGTTGGCGTCAAAGTTGAGCGTGTCCGCCGCCTTCACTTCATTGCTCACGTTGCTTTCATAGGCCCGGTACCGATTCACCTCTTGCAATGACTTTACCCGGTACTGTTGATCGACGGATGTGGTCTGCGTGTAAGTGCCATCGGGATTGCCAACTAAGGAATAGTTGATGTTGATGGGATAGGCGAAGTGTTTTTCTACCTTGCCGGAATAGTAGCCTCCGCGAGTGTTCGTTTCGGAGTCGACCGTGGTGAGTTGTTGGGCGTTTTGGATGTCTGGATTGAAGGTGTTTGGATTCACGTCAAATTCTTGCATGCTGCTGAAATTGACGTTCTGATGCACGGTCGTTTCAACACGACCATGTGAGGTCATCACGTAGCCGCTGATCTGGAAGTTGCGATTCGAGGTGACCCCAACCGTGCCCGTATAGGCGGACCCGGAGGCCGTGATGTTTTGACTGACGACCGGGTTGGGCGCCGCGGATAAGGTGTTCTTGAGAATGCCGCCGGTGACTTTCTGCGTGCCGTGGTCTGTATAAACCAGCAGATTCGCAGTCGCCAGGAAATAGCTATGCGCGTTGTAGACGCCAATACCGACGGTGTGCGGATTACCGTCGTCCAACACTCCCGCAAACGGCGTCAGATCGACACGATAGGGTTTGAAGTCGAGGGTCTGCACACCCGGGATCGGCTCCCACAGATACGGATCGATGCCACCGGTATAGATCCACGGATAGACGGGCGCGACACCGGCGGGCTTGCCGTCGATTGTCACCTCAGTTTCGCGGAAGGCAGTATTGCCGCAGCTGAGCAACTCGCCGGCGACATCATTGGGCACGCAGAACATCCAGAACTCGTCGTTCGACTGGCTCTGCGCGATCACGTCCAGATACACGCGATCCACGTTCATTGGCAGATTCAGCACCTGAGTAATTTGATCGGAGGTCGTGTTCAAGGTGCCGGCATCGCCGCCGGAACCGTTTACTGGAACAACGATGTCCGGCGTCACGGCGGGGCCATCTTGCCAGGAGGCTGGATAAAACTCCAACGCGGCGTTGGCATAAATAATGCCGTTGTAGGTGACTCCGTTCGATACACCAATGAAGTTTCCGATGTTGGCTTCGCCGGTTTGATCCGCTTTAAAGATCGGCGTCAGATCGGTTACATCTCGCTCTACATGCCAGGAGGGACTTAATGTTGCGCGCGGTTCGGCAGTCGTGCCGTAGTAAATGTTTGCGTGGCCTAAATAAAATGCGGCGGTGCGGTCAAACTGTCGACCCGCGGTCACTGTGAAGTCCGCAGTGAAAACAACTTTTGCCCACGGGCCAGGGCAAGCTGCCGGAGGAGTGTAGCTGAAGGACTTAGTATTGAAGTCCGCGAACTCGAGATTGTTGAAGAGTTGCACGACACACGGTTTCGTGTGCGGCCGCGGGACGGGCGGTTCTGCGGTCACAGGGTTTGACGATCCAATCTGGGGAGTCGACGGAGCAATCACTACTTGCGCACCTACTGCACTCACCGACGCCAACAAAAAAGCGGTGGTAATCCACGTACACCGCCGCCTGCTGAGAGAAGATAGTGTCATTTGCATAACGAGATTCCTTTCGACCTGCAATGTTGCGCGCCCAATATAGCACGCGAACGTCAGTCGGGTCTTCGTCGCTAAACAGGCGTCACAAGCTTCGCAACGAATCGAGCAGGATAAGTGTCTTGTGTCTCATTGCGCAGATGCTGCTGGCTGAAAACGATGCGAGATGTTCGATGTCGGGCTTCACTGACGCGCGCGAGTTTGATGGGGCCGCCATGGGCGCGAACCAGCAGCACCGCTTCCGCGCCGAGAATGCAGTCGGATTTGGTTGCGAGTAAATCGAAGCCGAGGAAGTCGTCCGGCCTGTTACTTCTTCTTCGACGGTGGAGTTGATGGAGCACCCGCATGGTCGTGGGACGGCAACTGCTGCCAGATAGCCGGATCTTCCTCGCCCAGCACCCAGGAGCAGAATCCTTCCAGGCCATCCTGCTTGACCAGGTCGTAGCGCGCAGTGAAGGTGCGTGCATCGGTGTAGAAGATGTATTCGCGATCCTGGGCGCGATAGAAATAGAACCACGCCGTCTTATCGTCCGCGTCCCATTGCAATTTCGCGTTGTAGGCATGCGCCAATTGCATGGCTGCAGGGGTGCCGATATATTCCGCGGAATTGTTGGGAACGTTCTTGCCGCCGACCGGTTCTCCAGCAAACCAGTGATAGCCGTACACCGGGATGCCGAGCGAGAGCTTATCCTTTGGCACCACGGCCAGCGCATATTTCAGATTCTGAATTACCCAGGGATAACCGGCCACCGGACCCGGCGGCGTGTACGCGGTGTGTTGATCGTAGGTCATCAGGCAGATCAGGTCGACGGACTGCGCCAGCGCCTTCAGGTCGTACGCGCCGCGCCAATCACGATACATCCATGAACTGTAGGCCGTTTCTCCGGGATGACCCGGTGCATTGGGAACCGTGGCGATCGAGAGTTGAAAGCCTGCCGCATGCAGCGCGGCCGCGGTTTCCGCTACTGTCTTGGAGAGCGCGGCTCCGTCTTGCCAGTCGATGTCCTCGAAGTCGAACTGGATGCCGAGATAGTTGTTCTCTTTGCAGATGCGGACCAGGGCTTCGTCCATCGCCTTCCGCGCAGCTTCATCGTTGAAAAATTTATGGTACTCGGCAGGTCCCATGGCGCTGCCGCCGATGATCGGCATGACTTCAACATGATGTTCGCGCGCCACCTGCATCACTTGTGGATTGGGGCCGCCCCACACCATTCCATGCACGTCGGTCGAATACCAGGCAGGCACTAGAATGTCGATTTTGTCGGCATGATCGAGGAAGGATTGCACGGATGTTTGACCGCTGGTCATGTAGAACAGCGCCTTTGGTTGCGCCTGCAATATTGGGGCGCTGATCGCAAGCCCAAGCAGAATACAAAGCGTACGCATACAAATACCTCCCGATCTTTGTGGTGCGAAAGTATCCACTCCAGTGAATCCGACTTCTATAACAAGGTTGTCTAAGTGCCGGTTCCGATCATCTCATAATTTGCGAAGGAGAATGCTCCCGCTGGCGGCGCATCGCACGCGGCCTTCCAGAAAAACTTTCTGACCAATGCCGGGGATGGTGAGAATCAAAACATCCTTCGAGCCACGCTCGGGCCGCAGCAGTTTCGTCTCCGCGACACCACCGATCGACAAGGTCGCCCGCTCGATTGGCTCGGCGCAATCGCCCCAGCCTGTCTGCGGAACAAATCGCAAACGATATTGCGTTGCCGCGAGAATTTTGTCGGTCACATCGATGTGGAAGCTGTAGTTCTTCCAGGTGCCAACCTGATCGTAGGCCCAGGCGGTTGCGGGAGCGTTCCAATCCTTTGGCGGCCGAGTTTCCGTGTTGAAGACGGCAAGCCGGCGGATCATGGGACGAGCCGCACTTTCGACGGCAAGTAGTCGCACCGCGTCGGTGCTGGTCGCTGCAACAGGATGGATTCTCCTGTGTCCGATCGCGCTGCCGGTGCCCAGTGTCATCCACTTCCCTGCCTGACGTGCTTCAATTCTGTATTGCCGGACGCGTTCGCCAAAGGAACAATCTTCCTGCATCAGAAAAGTATCGATCCGAGATCCCACTGGCAGCTGTAGCGTGACGCTCTCGCCGGAACCGGATGTCTCCGCGACCGGCTTGCCGAAGCGGCGTTGAATTTCTTTTCCAAATTGCTGCGCGCGTGTCACGTCATCGGCCGGCATCAGCCCGGTGGTGTCTGGAGGAAGATTCAGCAACAACTGCGCACCTCGGCCGATAGAGCGGTAGTAAATCTCTATCATCTGATCGAGGGTCAGCAGATTTCGCTGGCTGGTCGGGCTCCAGAACCAGTTTGGCCGAAGAATGGAAACGTCCACTTCATTCGGCATCCAGACCGACCCGTTGGGGTCGCTGTTCAGTGCCGTTGCAACCCCGCTCTTCGCATCGGCAGCGGAGATGGAATTCCATGCTGGGTAAGGCACGAAACCGTCTTCATTCCCGGCCCAGCGGATGGTGGCCTGCGGTCCCTGAAAAATCATGGCGTGCGGGGCGTATCGATCCAGGATGTCGCCCACGGGTATGACGCTGGACCCGTCAAACCATATCTCCACCATCGAGCCGTAGCGCGACAGCACTTCGGTGAGCTGACGTCGATACATGGCATCGTAAATTTTCTGCTGCGCGGTCGTTTTGCAGAGACCTCCAATCCCGGCGCCATGCCTGGCGTCGCGCGGAGAAACATAGACGCCCAGCTTTAATCCAAATTTTTTGCAGGAGGCAGAGACGTCGGCCAGTACATCACCATGGCCGCCACGCCATGGCGTGTTGCCGATGCTGTAGTTGGTCGTATCGGTCTGCCACATGCAGAAGCCGCCGGAATGCTTGGCCACAAACACGATGTATTTCGCGCCCAGATCGACTGCGGTCGAGGCCCATTGATCCGTGTTGAGCTGCTTTGGATTGATAGCGGACAAAGGGGTGGACAAATTATCCTGCTCGACACCCTGCCAGGTATTCGGCGCGAAATGGATGAACATTCCCATCTCGAGGGCTTGCCACTTCAACTGGTCTACGGTTGGAACGGCCAAGCGGGAATGAGCGCCAAGCTTAGAATTTTCCTCGGCTCGAGCCAGGGGAATGCTTGCGGGAAGCGCTGAGCTTGCGGCAATTCCGGTGAGTGAAGCGATGAATGTTCTTCGGTCCATTCTTCATCTTCTCCCGAAAGCACTTCGCGGTCTAACCCATTCAAAAGGCGACCCATGCCGCAGCTTTCCTGGTCACCGGTATGACTGACGTTTCGCGCTACCGCGCAAAGAGCGATCACAAACTGCGTACATTCTTCAAAAAAACAGTTTACACACCTTTAAGTGAACTATATGATCACCTCGGCGCAGATATCGATCACATTTTGAGCGCTACGCTCACGCTTCATCACTTGCACGAACTTCAGGCCGGAGGATGCAATCCAATGAAATTGCTTCGAGTTGTTCAGACCATCACGCTGTTGTTGAGCTTCATGTTCGTCAGCGCCGCAGTCGCCCAGACCGTGACCGGAACCATCACCGGAGAGGTGACCGATCCCAGCGGAGCGGTAATATCCGGCGCGCAGGTCATAGCCCACAACGTCAGCACCGGCGTCGATTCACCCACCACGACGAACTCCGACGGCTTTTACCGCATCCAGTCGCTGCCGATCGGTCGGTATGAAGTGACGGTGCAGGCGACCGGCTTCAACAAGGAAACCATTCCTGCATTCAGCCTTGAAGTTCTGCAGACGGCGAATTTCAACGTCAAGTTGACGGTTGGAACAGCATCGACCACCATGCATGTGTCGGCGGCTGCCCCCATCTTGAACACGACCAACGCGACGCTGGGCTCCACGATTACAGCGAACACGATCCGAAACTTCCCTTTGAATGGGCTCGACTTCTCTGCAATGACGTTGTATGTGCCGGGCGCGATCGACACTGCCGGTACTTCGGGAATGACACAGATTGAACGCAGCAATTACTTCGTTGACACGCCCAACGTGAACGGCAACCGCGCCCAATCGAATAACTACACGTTGGACGGTATCGACATGAACGAGACGTTCAACAACCTGATCGCGTACAGTCCGGCGCCCGAATCGCTGCAGGAAGTGCACGTGATGACCGCGAATGCGCCTGCCGACTACGGCAACGTGAATGGCGGCGATGTGATCAGCGTATTGAAAAGCGGTACCAATGCCTTTCACGGCGTCGCCTACGGATACGTGCAGGATTACAAGTTGAACGCCAACACCTGGAATAACAATCAACAGGTACCGGCGATTCCAATCAATCCCTATTCCCAAGCACAATTCGGCGGCGCATTGGGCGGTCCAATCAAACGCAACAGTCTTTTCTTCTTTGTCGATTACCTGGGATCGCGCTTCCACAGGGGTGGAACAGCGACGACGAGCGTCTTTACCCAGGACATGCGCAATGGAAACTTTTCGACCTTGCTGGCGGGTTCAAACCCGATCCAGTTATACGATCCGGAAAACGGCTTTGCTCCCTACGTCGGTGATCAAGGCGTTCCCGTCGTGAATCCTGTCGCAAAATTCCTGTTTTCCAATCCGAGTTTGTATCCGCTGCCAAACGCCACCCCAATTGACGGAATCGCAGCCAATGATTATCAGGGTCCGCAGCGCAGCTACAAGGCCAATAACCAGGGAGACATCAAAATCGAGTTCGATCCACGTTCGTCGGACAAGATCACGGGATTTTATTCCATGTCGACGGCCTATGACGCGACCACTCCGGTGCTGGCCATCTCGTTCAATGGTGTGAATCTGTACCCGACGAAACTGGGCGGAGCCACATGGGTACATATCTTCTCGCCATCTCTGATCAACTCCGGCCGCCTCGGATTTACGCGAGTCGTCTGGGCGCAGAATTTTTCACAGGATCCGACTGGACAGTTTGGAACTTCAGGCAACGCCAAAGTCGGCATCACGTTCCCAAACCAAGCCTATAACGGATACACCTATCAAAATATTTCCGGCGGTCTCTTCGCCGGCGGCAATCCGGTCTATGGCGGTGGCCTCATCGATAACACCTACAGCTATATCGATGACGTGACCTGGCAGCACGGACTGCACTCGACTCGGATGGGCGTGCAAGCGTTGCGGTATCAAAACAACTACCCCACCGCCAATAACAGCGGCTATCTTGGCTCGCTGGCGTACAGTGGCGCCTTCAGCAGCAATCCATCGGCGGCCAACGCCGGCGGTTACGGCGGCGCTGACTTCCTGCTGGATCGTGTCAGTCAGGCCGGAGCGACCCTGGTCAGCGTCAACGTGGGACAACGCCAGTGGCGCATCGCCGGTTATGTGCAGGATGATTATCGAATTCGCCCGAACTTGACATTGAACATCGGTCTGCGGTTTGAGTACGACGAGCCCTGGATCGAACAACACAATAAAACCGGCAACATCGATCTGAACACCGGACAGGTAATTTACGCCGGCCAGATACCCACGGGCGCACCGGCGGGATCGGGCGTCTGCAATAACCGTGGATGTTATCAGCCGAACTTCCGGCAGTGGATGCCGCGTCTGGGTTTTGCCTGGCAGCCAAGCGATCGCATGGTGGTTCGCGGCGGATACGGCGCCACCAGCTTTTATGAAGGCAACTCATCCAACCAGCGCCTCACGTCGATCACTCCGTTCATCCAGGCAGTCAACGTCACCGCCATTACGCCCACGCCCGGCAATCCTGGAACTCCGCGCACCGCGGAGCAAGGCTTCACAGGCGGCACGGTACAGTACGGCGGTACCTTCAACGTGTACCCGCAAAACATTCAGCCGGCCTACATCCAGGAATGGAGTTTGACGGGTGAATATGCCCTGACCCGCTCGACTTCCTTGCAGGTTGGATACATCGGCGAGCAAGGACAGCACATTGAAGACTATGGCAATGTGAACCAATACCGGGTCAACGGCGATCCAACGTCCGCTCCCTTCTACGACAACAAATACATCGGCATCAATGCGGTCGATCCGAGTGTGGCGATCGGTCCGAACTCCTTGTTGATTACAGAATCGCGCGCCATGATGAACTACAACGCGCTGCAGGCAACACTGCGCCAGCGTCTGACGGATGGCCTGGAGTACACCGTCAACTACACGTACAGCAAGGCGATGACGAACAGCCTGGGTAACTACGCCCTGAACGTGAACGGATATAGCGGGGCGTTCCAGAACTACTACGACAGCGCCGCCGATTACGGTCCTGCTGGTTACGACGCCACCCATAACCTGTCATTCACTTCGGTGTACGCGCTGCCGGCAGGTCGGGGGCAGAAGTACTTTACCAATGCGAATCGAGTGGTGGATGAACTGATCGGAGGCTGGAAAGTGTCAGCCGTCGGCGTGGTGTGGTCCGGATTTCCGCAGACGATTACCGCTCCCAACGGGAACAACTCTAATAGCTTTGGAGTTTCACGCGCCAACCAATATCGCAAATTGAAGATCGTCAATCGTAAAATCTTTCCAACCTCCAGCAATCCAAATGGCAACTGGTTTGGCACCGATCCGTCAGCAGTCCCATGCACCACGCCCGGAGAGGATAACGGAACCTGCGCCTTCGGCGTACCGGCTCCCAACACATTCGGCAGCTCCCGCAACGGTGCTGTGCGCGGTCCCCGTTACATGAACATCGATTTGTCCGCGTTTAAGGACTTTCAAACCTACAAACAGCAAACCATTGGATTCCGTTTCGACGCGTTCAATGCCTTCAACATCGTCAGCTACGGCAATCCCGATACGGGAATTACCGATTCCAACTTCGGGGAAATCGCTCTCAACGGAAGCATTCGGTCGACAGAGCGGCATCTGCAGTTTTCACTGCGCTACACGTTCTAACCTGCAGGCTGTCGCGGCAATCCGTCACAGTGCACGTGTCCGAGTCTTCTTTGCGTCCGGATTCCTTATGACCGATAAGGAATCCGGCCGATCCAGGAAAATGGGATTCAATCATCATGGTTCTCGAAATATGCGTAGATTCCGTAGAATCGGCGATCGCTTCCCAGGCGGGTGGGGCACAGCGAGTTGAATTGTGCAGCGACCTGAACGAGGGAGGCATCACTCCCAGCGACGGTCTCATCCAGGCAGTTCGCAAGCATGTTGCCATCGACGTGTTCGCGATGGTGAGGCCTCGTGGCGGAGATTCTTTCTACACATCCTATGAATTCGATGTGATGAAGGCGGACGTACTCCGCATGAAAGAGTTAAAAGTCAACGGCATCGTGATCGGCATGCTCGATCAGGATGGTCATGTGGATGTGCCCAGGACGCGGGAGCTTGTCCAACTGGCAAGTCCCATGGGAGTGACATTCCATCGCGCCTTTGACATGTCGGCAGACCTGGATGAATCGCTGAAGCGAGTGATCGAAACCGGGGCCCATAGAATTCTGACCTCGGGAGCCGTGCAAACCATCAGCCAGGGTGCGGAACGGGTAACGCAATTGATCGCTGCCGCACGAGGCCGCATTCGCATCATGGTGGGAGGCGGCATCCGCCAGGAAAATATCCGTAAAATTGCCCAGCGAACCCATGCAACGGAATTTCACTGCTCGCTCAGAATCAGGATGCAAAGTCCTGTCACCTTCCGCAATCTTTCACTGAAATTGGGCTCCGTCGCCAATGACGAATTTGCGCGCTACATCGTTCTCGAAGAAAATGTACGTGGGTTGCGCGAAACGTTAGACAAGATTTCCACTGGAGTCATTCAGGGTGTTGACGAATAATACAAATTTGGCCGCGTCTGCAGAAATTGAAGACAGCCCTGCCGTCGTGTCTTCCAAGATCGACAAGCGGGCCAAGGAGATTCTTCGTCTCCTGTTGCATCACGGCAAGACTTCTGTCGATGAGCTGACGGTGATTCTGAAAATGTCCCCCGCCAGTGTGCGCCGCGACCTGGTGCGGCTGGAAGAACGTGGGCTGGTTCATCGTACCCACGGAGGCGCCATGCTTGCCGGCCAGGCGGTGTATGAGCCCTTCCGTTTTGACGCTTCCTTCGGCGTGCGCGAGGAGCGATTTGCAAAAGAAAAGCAGCGCATCGCGCAGGCCGCGGCGGAGATGGTGCAGGAAAATGAGACCGTCGGTGTAACCGCAGGCACAACTACAACCAAGGTTGCCCAGTATCTTCGCCACCGAAATAATCTCCACATCATTACGAATGCCGTGAACATCGCCATGGAACTGAGCAGCAGTGGCGGTCTGGACACGACTTTGACGGGTGGCCGCATGCGCTGGCAGGGTGCGTTTTCCCTGATCGGGCCTGCCGCCATCGAGTCCTTGAATATTGTCGTGATGGACCGCGTATTTGTAGGCGTTTGCGGCGTTGACCCGGAGCGCGGAGCCACCACCATTGAAGCCGATGAGGCTGCGGTGTTTCGCGCCATGACCCGCCAGACCAAGCAGGTCGTCATCGTCGCCGACTCCAGCAAGGTGGGAATGATCAGCCCGGTCATCATTTGTCCCACCTCGGCAATCGATGTGCTGATTACGGACGATGGCATTCCCGACGACGCTGTGACTGCGTTTGAAAAGGCCGGCGTCCGCGTCCTAAGCGTCTAATTTGCGCTGGCATCGAAACGCATTTCTTTTTTCAGGAGCGATTCAAATGGCTCGTCCCCGATTGTCATCGACCACGTCTCATTCAGCGCATCCAGGCAGCCGTGGCCGCAACATTTTCTGGCTGGGACGACGATCGCTTGCAACCCTGTTGACCCTGGCAGTGGTCGTGATCGCCGGGGCTGCTCTCGTTGCGCAGGAAAAGGCAAAACTTCCCGGCGAGGATTGGATGTCTCTTTTCAATGGCACCGATCTTTCTGCTTGGACGAAGATCGGTCATGAAAGCTGGACCGTCGAGAACGGAGTGATTCATGGCAAAGGTCTCACTCGCGCCTACGGATACCTTGAAACCAATCAAGACTACAAAGATTTTCAACTATCGCTGCGATTCAAATGTGTCGGCGACGGAAACAGCGGCGTGTTTTTTCACACCGGCTTTAAGCCCGGTTCAGTGGATACCACGCAAGGCATGCAGTTTGAAATTGATTGCACCATGATGCACCATACCGGCGGCGTGTATGGAGAAGACGGACGCGGTTGGGTGGTCTGGCCAGCTCCGGAAAACGAGAGTGTGGTGCGCATGGGTGAGTGGAACGACTACCTGGTGGAAGTAGACGGCAATCACTACAAATCTCGACTTAACGGTGTGCCCATCGTGGACTTCACCGATCCCCATCCAAGTTCGTTCGACGGCAGGATCGCCTTGCAGTTGCATGCCGGCGGCAAAGGCAATATGGAGTTTAAAGATTTGTGGATCCGCGATCTCTCCAAGCGCTAGTGTGCCGCGCGAAAATGTCCGTATAGCAAAGTGAATTGAAAACCCATCATGAAGATAGGAATCATCGGCTTCGGATTTATGGGCGGGGTACATCTGGCGGCCATCGAGCGCCTGGATGGTGTCGCCGTAACCGCAATTGCGTCGCGCACCAGGCCGCTGCCGGATGCGCCGCCGCGAGGAAATTTAGATCACGTCAAGAGCAGCCGATTCCCGGCGAATACTCGCTGGTATTCCGATTGGCGGCAGCTTTTGGACGCTGACATTGACGCCGTCGACATTTGCCTGCCAACACATTTGCACAAAGACGTCGCTATGGGGGCGTTGGAGCGTGGCAAGCATGTGCTGTGCGAAAAACCGATGGCACTATCGGCGCGCGATTGCGACGAGTTGCTTGCAGCCGCCAGCAAGAGCGGCCGCGTCTTCATGGTTGCCCATGTGCTCCGCTTTGCGTACCCCTATCTTTTCGCGGCATCGTTCCTCCGCGAACGCTTGCAGGACCGGGTTAGAGAATGCACCATGACACGACGGGCTGGCTATCCGCAGTGGAGCGAGTGGCTTTCGCGAAAAGATTGCAGCGGAGGAGCCGTGCTTGATCTCCTGATTCACGATATTGATCAGGTGCTGAAGCTGTTTGGCAAACCGACCGCGGTGAGCGCAATCAGCGACGGAGACATCGACACCATACGCGGCAGGCTGCGGTATCCGGGTGGACTCAAAGTCAATATTGAGGGGGGATGGTATGCCCCGGAGACCCAGTTTTCTGCAGGCTTCCAGATCCAGGGTGTGGATGCATCGTTGTCGTTTCAAGATGGGGTGCTGCAGCAGACGCTCGGTGGGCAGGTACAGGAGGTCGAGATTCCAGAGCACGACGAGTATTTCGAACAGATGAAATATTTTGTTGAGTGCTGTCGCAATCTCACGGTGCCCGAACGATCTCTGCCCGCAGAATCCGCCCAGGCGGTGAGACTGGCGAATCTCCTGAAGGAATCAAGAGACCGCGACGGGAAAGAATTGACTTGCGACGCAGGCCCAATCGTGAGATAAGGCTTCGCTTCTGGCATGACTCCGTCCATCGGATGTCCGGAAGGTGCGCAGAATGATTTGATCAACGCGCCGTCCATCCTCCATCGATCAGCAAGGTTTCGCCTGTGATCAGAGAGGCGGCCGGACTCGCCAGGAAAACTACCGCTCCTGCCACTTCGATGGGCTCGCCGATGCGATGCAGGGCTGCGATATTCTGAATCACTTCCGCTCGAAACGCTGGATTGGAAAGTGCCGGCTCGGTCCCGGGAGTATGGATAAAGGTGGGAGCCACAGCATTGACGCGGATGTTGTACTTCCCCCACTCGACCGCCAGACACTTGGTCAGGTGGCTGATGCCCGCCTTTGTCATGCAGTAGACAGACTCCGTTGGCAACGCGGCATAACCGGCCTGGGAACCCATGTTGACGATGCATCCATGCTGCTGACGAATCATGATGCGACCTGCCTGCTGACTCGCAAAGAATGTCCCCTTCAAATTGATCGACAGGGTTTGGTCGAAATCCTCTTCGGTGACGTTTTCGGCCAGGTTATCCGGGGCGATTCCCGCGTTGTTCACCAGGATGTCTAATTTGCCGAAGTGGCGTTCCGCAGCATCGATCGCATCGCGAATCTGCTGCACCTGTGTCATATCCATTTGCAGCGGCAAGACACGGCGGCCAAGCGCAAGGATCTCCTCCGCCAGCCCCTCGTCATGTTCGATGAGTCTGAGACCGAGCGCGAGATCGGCCCCAGCTTCCGCCAATGCCAACGCAATCGCTCGCCCCAATCCGCGCGCGGCACCCGTCACCAGCGCAACCTGACCCTCCACATCAAACCTTGGCAGTGATTTCATGCATCTAGTGTACGAGTTCGGATTGCCGAGGCGACAACTCAGGGGGACAGACCGGAGGCTTCGCTGGATGGTTTACAGGAATATCCGTAATGCCAGTTTGCATCACTTCAGTTACTCCTAGTCACATTTCCCAAAACGGGACTCCTATATTTACCCGGAGATTGTACTTTTTAATGACTGGAGTGCGAGCGCGCAGGTATGCTTGCAAAGTACCTTCCCCCGGCTGAACTCGATACTGTGAGTCACCACAGACGACCCGAAAGTTCCATCGAGTTTGAAGCGAATCAGAATTGTTATTGTTCTCGCAGTCTGTCGCGGCTATGGCTGCGTTTCTAGGTTTGGAGTGTTCGTCTGCCAATAGGATTTTTTTGAGCACCGAGATTTCGCGCACTCTGATGGAGTACATTTTCGAAGGTTATGCGTAAATTTTTCTGTTTTCTCCCGCTGCTTCTTCTCGGTTTCCTGGCAATGCCGCTGCACGCGCAGATTGCCTTCGTTCAAGCTCCAACGGCCTGTGTCAGCAACCTCGGCGTAACCACGCTAACCTGCACCTTTGCCAAGCCTGTGGCGGCGGGCGACTTTTTGATTGCGAGCGCGATGCCCCTGCTGACCCCGGGCACGACCTCTTTTACTGCAACGGTGTCGGATTCATTGAATGGCGCCTGGATTCATGGGGTCCAATGTTACACGGCGTACGACGCACAGTCAGATTTCTTCTATCTGCCTAAGAGCGCGGGGGGTTCAGATACCGTAACGCTGCGATATTCCAATGCGGCCGAGTTATATCTCAGCGTCGCGGAGTATTCGGGCGTCAATTCGTCCACTCCCTTTGACGCCGGGCCCACGTGCAGCGCCTTCATTGCTCCGACAACTTCTTTTCGAGGACCAACACTGACGACCACATCTGCGTCGGACATGATGATCTCGACCCTGGCAGTCGGAAATGCAGGACTGACGACAGTCAGCTCGCCGTACACTGCCCGCGTCCCGGAAGATGTCACGATCGCGGATCATCTGGCAGGCACGGCGGGATCACAGTCAAGCCCCACGTGGAGCTCCCAATATAGTCAGGACGGATTTGTCGTGGCGACAGCGCTGAAGGCAGCCGGCGGAGGAGGTCCAGTCACGCTGACCGTCGGTCCGGGTGGCCAGTATCCCAGCCCTTGCGCCGCATTCCCTCACTTGACCAGCGGGTCCACTTTGCGGGTGGATGCGAACGGCGGTATGCCGTACTACGACACTTCGGACTGCATTGAGACAGCTCCCAACGTAACGATTACAGGCGTCAACGGGCGCCCGATTATCGACGGCTCGAAGGCTTCCCTTTCCAAGGCCATGTGGGTGATCGACGGATACAACGTCACCATCGACAACTTTGAATTTCGCTACGCCATCTCAAGCACCAGCGCCACCAATGCCGAGGCAATTCGCATCGAGCCGGGCACCACCTCTGCGCCGAACGGCGGCAATGTAACCGTGCAACGGAGTTATATCCACGATAACTTTGAAGGCATCCTGAGCAACAGCATCAGCAGCGGGGCAGCCTGGTATTCCGCGACGCCATACATCACGCTGCAGTACGACGAATTTGCCAATAACGGGTATGGCGATGGGCTGACGCACAACATATATATAGGATGCTGCGGCAACATGAACTTCACGCTGCAATATTCCTGGTCGCACGATGCCTACCTGGGCCACACTTTGAAGGATCGAGCGCCAATCAGCAATATTCTTTCGA
>JAZKAG010000089.1:53505-59214 GCA_040389265.1 Acidobacteriota bacterium | reverse complement strand
AACCTGATTGGGGATTCAGTTGGCAACAGCAACTACCTGCTCGATTTTCCGAATGGCGGGAGCACGTACGTCGTCGGCAACTCGCTGTACAAACTTGCCACGACGAACAGCTCCGCGCATGCTGCGGCCATGATGTTTGCCGACGTCAGCGACAACGGCGCCAGCGATCCGGAATACGGCACGGCGAATCAGGATCTGCACTTTATCAACAACACTGTGATTCTTGACCCATCAAACAAGAATTCCGCAGGCAGTGCGCCCCCGGCGTTTGTCAGTCTGGGCTGCCTGGCCGCATCGTATTCCAGTTGCACGCCTCCGCCCAATGGTCCTTCGCTCACCGTTCCAGCCGTTGTGGAGAACAATATTTTCCTGGGAGCGGAGACAGAAGCGACAAACCAGACCAGTGCCTTTCAGACCAACAATCTGCTGCAGTCAAATTCGGCAGCTTCAAATCTGAGCGCGCTGCACTTCAACAATGCGGCGGCGTTTGATTTTCGCCTGACCTCGGGCTCTCCGGCCATTCAAGCCGGTGCGTATCCGCCGACCAACAATGTCGGCACGGCCGATCCTAAAGCCCTGGCGACTTATCAATACGTCAACCCTGTAAGCCGGGCGACCTGGCCAACACCCACCGGATCCGCCATGGATGCGGGGGCGTTTCCGGCGCAAACTATTTCGTCCCCCAGCTTGAGCCTGACCTATACACAAAGTGTTCAAGTACCGGGAACCGGCACCATCAAAGTGACGGGCTTACCCACTCCCGCGTCCGGTCAATACAACTATGCGGTCTTCCTTTCCAGCAACCAGGCCGCGATTCCGCAGATAGAGTCCGTCGCCAGCACTACTGGATCGGTGACTACCACGTTCAATACGGTGCCAGTCACTTCTACGACCGTGGTTCCCATCTACATATATGTCGATGGAACGGTCCTGACGGCGAACGTTACGGTATCTCCGGCGGTTGCCGGGCCGGCCAGCATTGCGGCTGTTTCGGGATCGGGGCAGACAGCAACAGTGGGAACGAGTTTTCCCAGTCCGCTGGTTGCGATCGTAAAAGATGCAACCAACAATCCTCTCTCGGGAGTGACCGTGACTTTCGCGGGAAAAGGAGTCAGTTTCCCTTCCGGAGCCACTGCGATCACCAACAGCAGCGGTCAGGCACAAGTGTCGGCGCAACCAACAACCTCCGGAAGCTTGACGGTAACCGCGAGTGTCTCCGGCGTCTCGACGCCCGCCACCTTCTCTGAAACCGGGTCGGCTGGAACTTCGTCGAGCATCTCCTTTGTTCAGGCTCCCGCGTCCTGCGTTAGCGGTTCCAAGACCAATGCGCTCACCTGCACCTTTGCCCATCCTGTGGCAGCAGGCGATGTGTTGATCGCCAGCGTGATGCCGCTGCTCACGCCGGGAGCGTCTCCATTCACGGCATCCGTCGCTGATTCTCTAAACGGAGTTTGGGTTCACGGGGCGCAATGCTATTCGGCCTACAATGCCCAGGCGGATTTCTTTTATCTATCCAATACCGCCGCCGGCTCCGACACTGTGACCTTGACATATTCCAGCTCAGCGAAGCTGTACCTGAGTGTGGCCGAATATTCAGGCGTCGATCTTGCTACTCCCTTTGACGTCGCCCCGACGTGTACTTCCTTTCTTCCACGAGGCAAATCGTTCACGGGTCCGAGCTTGATGACGTCAGCCACTTCGGACATGCTGATCTCCTCCATGATCGTCGGCAATGCCGGGACGACAACGGTGAGTTCCCCGTATGTTCTCCGCGTCGGCAGCAACGTGACGATGGCGGACCTTAAGGCGGGAACCGCGGGAACGCAATCCGGCCCCAGATGGAGCACGCAATATAGTCAGGATGGTTTTGTAGTCGGAGCCGCACTGAAAGCTGCAGGTGGAGGACTAGCGACGGCCACCAGCGTCGCGGTGGTTTCGGGCTCGGGCCAAAGCGCGACCGTAAACACAAACTTCTCGAATCCTTTGGTGGTCGTGGTGAAGGACGCCAGCAACAACCCGGTTGCAGGCGTGACCGTCAGCTTTGCAGGAACCGGTGTATCTTTTCCTTCAGGCGCGACAGCCAGCACGGCCAGCAATGGGCAGGCGCAGGTGATTGCACAGCCAGCAGCGACCGGTTCACTTTCTGTTTCTGCGAGCGTTGTCGGCGTTTCTTCACCTGCAATGTTTGCTGAGACCGGTACGGCTCCAGCCCCGGCCAGCATTGCGGTTGTTTCGGGTTCCGGCCAGAGCGCGTCCGTCAATACCAATTTTCCCAATCCTCTGGTAGCAGTTGTGAAGGATGCCAGCAACAATCCTGTTCCGGGAGTAACGGTGACCTTCGCGGGAACAGGAGTCAGTTTCCCTTCTGGTGCCACTGCGATCACCAACAGCACAGGTCAGGCACAGGTAACTGCGCAGCCAACCTCCACCGGCTCGCTGACGGTCACGGCTAGCGTTGCGGGAGTTGCTACCTCCGCCCTCTTCTCTGAAACTGGCACAACTGCGACAACGCCCACCATTTCCGCTGTTTCGGGATCCGGACAGTCAGCGCCTGTTGGCAGCAACTTTACCAATCCGCTAGTGATTTCGGTGACAAACGGAGGAACCCCTGTCTCCGGCGTATCGGTGACGTTCTCCGGCAGCGGCGTCAGTTTCCCGTCCGGCGCCACTGCCGTGACGAATAGCAGTGGCCAGGCGCAAGTGACCGCACAGCCCGCCACCACCGGGGCACTTACCATCACAGCCACTGCGACTGGCGTGAGCGGCGTTGCCAGCTTCTCAGAGACCGGATCGACCGGTGTCGCCTCTTCGATCGCCTTCGTTCAGGCACCTGCTGTCTGCGTCAGCAGCGGCACCTCCAGCACAGTGACCTGCACTTTTGCGCAACCCATTGCAGCCGGGGACACAATCATCGCAAGCGCCAAGCCGCTTCTCACCCCCGGAACGTCACCCTTCACCGCAAGTGTTGCCGACACCGTCAATGGCGCGTGGACCCATGGAGTGCAGTGCTACTCGGCTTATAACGGGCAGGCTGACTTCTTCTATTTCACCAACACACGCTCAGGAAGTGATACGGTGACAGTGACCTACTCCAGTTCCGCGAAGCTCTACCTGAGAATTGCAGAGTATTCAGGCGTGAATATCTCGACACCCTTCGACGTTGCACCGACCTGCAGTGCCTACATTCCCTCAATGACCACCTACATCGGGCCAGCACTGACTTTGTCAGCTTCGACAGACATGCTGATCTCTACGCTGAATGTCGGAAATGGAGGAACCACGACGGTTAGCGCACCCTATTCCCTTCGCGTAGCCGACGGAGAGGGTATCGCAGATTATCTTTCGGGGACGGCGGGGACACAGGCGGGGCCAACCTGGCATACACAATATAGCCAGAATGGATTTGTCATGGGAGCGGCGCTGAAGGCTGCGAACTGATCCTGGTGGCTGGTGCGACTGAGTTCGGCCGACGATTCCGCGATCGAGTCGGATGCGGCCGCTGCTTGTGGAATCAGCAAAGGGTACATCGGATTGCCGACGTACCCTTTCTTGATTCCGCTCTCCGCGTGGGTTGCTAGCGGTTGAGTCGTCCTGTCTACTGACCTGGATGGGCTGCAATCTCGGCCGCGGTGTATTCGCTGGTGACTGCGTTCTTATCCAATACAGAAGTGGTCATCGACCCGATTTGCACGGACCGTAGCAGATGGGTTTTCCCCGCCACATCAAACTTTAGAACGACATCGCCGCTCTTGTAGTCGGGCGAGCTGGGCAAGAGAAGCCAAGTGAACACACGGCTGGAATCCTCATTGGTCAGCGTCAAGTAGCTGCCGATCGCGTTTTCCTTTACGGTGTAATGACCGGCGGGGCAAATCTTGCCGGCAACCGTAAAGCTGAAGGGTACCTTGAGGGTTGTTTCCGCCTGTGCGGAGTTTGTCGCCAAGACTGCTGCCGCCATCAATGCTGCTGACGCCAGAATGGTGTGTAGTGTGGATCGCATATGTGGTACCTCCTGCCTATGTTCACCACAGTAGCGACTCGCAAAAATAAAGTTGTCAAGTTCCCATCCAGAATCCGTCAATTTCTTCCGACGGGTTGTGAGGATGTTTGCTACCCTCCATGGCGACGCGAGCCAGCTCCATCTCGGAATGAATCTCCTGCTCCATGACAAGTCGCTCTGAGTCACTCAAGTTTTCAGCCATCGCCAAGCTATGCTGCAGTAGCTGTGCGGCCTCTGAATATTCCTGCCGCTGATGGGCATGTTGGGCGGCCGCGCGCAGCGTCGTCATCGCACGCTTCCAGTTTCCGGCCGATTCATAATGCATTGCCATTTCCCGCGCAACCTTATCTTCTCGTCCCGCGAACAACTCTCCCAGCCGCTCCGCAATCCGGGTATGACCTTTGGCTCGCCGTGACGCCGTCTGTTTCTGGTATAAGACCTCGCGGTAGAGTCCGTGGGCAAAGGCATAGAAGTCTGAACGGGTTCCATCCGGAAGCTCATCATAGCCGGCGCGATGCACAAAACAAGACCGGCGTGCCAGCCTGTCACATGCCTCTTCCGTCGCCGCCAGATCTTGTTCCAATGCGGCCGCCACGGCCCAGGCAGGAAACACAACCTTCATCAGGCTGGCCGCCTCCAGGACGCGTTGGTCTTCCAGGCACAGTCGTTCAATTTCCGGATCAATCAACTGCGCCAGTTCGTGCGGCACACTTGTATCCATATCGGGAAAGGCTGCACGCCGCTCCCATCGCCTGGAATGATTTTCGTCTTCCAGAGCAATATATCGCTCCGCGATAAGGTGCTTTAGAAATGCCAGCGCAAATAGAGGCCGGCCTTCGGAGTACTGGTACACAAGAGTATCTAGTCCAGTCGGAAGCTCCTCTTGCCCGAGTTCCCTGATGAGGAGTTGTCGTATCGCCATCTTTGACAAAGGCGCTAACTCCAGTTCCGTGCATTGCCGGTGTAGCACTAAGTCCTGTTTCAGAGCCTTCAGCGCATGTTCCCCCACTCCGCAATGGGAACTGCAGGTGGCCACTACCATCAACCGGGTCGGCGTCCGTCTCCTTGCCAGCGCAGAGATAAATTCCAACGTGAACTCATTCGCCCACTGGAGATCTTCGAACACCAGCACCAGAGCCCTATCATTGGCTACCTCTTCCAGCGCGCGACAAAGATCTGCCGGTGTTTTGGGGGATGTCGACCGCGACTCTATGTGGGTTGAATCAGGTTCCCTGCCAAGTGCGGCCAGCCATGCAGGGGCGGTGTTCGCAAGCACCCGGATCGTCATTTCGCCCACAGCGGAAGCGCAGAGCTGTCGAAGAATTTCCATGACAGCGTAGTAGTCTTGTTTGCTGCTAAGCCCTTCGATACATTGACCGCAAGCCACTGTGGCGGACAACATGGCCACCATCTGGTGACAAGCCGCGTCCACGAGCGCAGTTTTCCCGATCCCGGTAACGCCACTGAGGAAAACGGTTTGTCGCTGTCCACACGCAAGGGCCTGGGCGATCGTAGTTAAGCGCGTTAGTTCCTGCTCTCGGCCTGCCAAGCCATTGGCATTTGCTGGAGTATTGGGACTTGTGGCCATAGCGGCCGCATCAGGGGTTTTTGCATCGGTTACCTGGGCGACAAAACAATAGCCCCGCTTGGGTAAGGTTTGAATGAATCGCGGAGTAGCCGGATCGTCCCCAAGCACCTTTCGCAGGTCCAAC
>JAZKAG010000089.1:49422-53495 GCA_040389265.1 Acidobacteriota bacterium | reverse complement strand
CATAAGTTTCCGGCCAGAGAGCGTCCAGTAGTTCGTCGTGCGATATTAGTCGGCCAGGATTCTCTACCAGGTATCGCAACACGGCGAACGGCTTTGGAGGAAGATTGATCTGCGCTCCGCTGTTCCAGAGGCATTCGTTCGAGGTGTCTAGCCGAAAAGATTCGAACTGCTTCATCCAGATCTTGCCCCTAGCGAAAATAAGTTCAGAGTTACCGCTGCAAGTGAACTTCCAATTGCAAATTTACATGCACAAATATTATCTGCAACAATTTCACAAAGATGAACCCACAGAGAACCTGTTATTTCGGCGGGCAGCCGTCCATTTGTGGACACACGTGTCCAAATGCGAACAGTGAGACGTGCAGGGCGTCTGATCCAGACGCATATATGGTGGGATACGTCTTGCGGCGGAAGATTGTTCCATCGACGCTCGGAGTTTTGGCAACGGGGGCGGCCACGAACGGAAGGAGGTCGGTCGCCGGGGTAACACATCGGGCAAAAGGTATCCGGCGCCATGGAGGCACGCTATCGGAATCTCAGGCCTGGGAGTCTTTCCACTCTTCATACCAGGCCATCTGGATGGCTTCGAGCTTGGATTCGTTCGACTTTAGCGGATCGTCCGCGAAGCCTGGCAGTTCCGTCACAAACCGATGCAGTTCAGTAAAGCGAACCGTCAGCGGATCGGTCTCAGGAAATTTCTCCTGCAGCTGGATTCCAATCTCCTCGGCATCATTCCAGGTTATCTGTGGCACGAGAGGCTCCCTTGTGGTTTCAAAACATTATGTCAGGGATTGGTGAGCGCTGGCTTTTCCTCCGCCAGCGACAGCGGCTTGCCTTCGGAAACGTAATTGCGGTTCCACTTGGGAATTTCCACGACGTAGCTTCCCGGGCCTGTGATCACGGCCTGACAGCCCAGGCGAGAATTCAACTGAACATCCGCCGCGGTTTCCATGCGGTCCAGTTCGTCGTCATCCGGCTCGCTGATCTTGGCCGCACCTTCTTTGATCCACAGGTGGCAGGTTGTGCAGGCACAGGCACCGCCGCAGGCGTGGTCGAGGAAGATTCCATAGTTTTCTGCTACGTCCAGAAACGACATCGGCTTGCCATGGTGATCGTAGGACATCGTTCCGTATTCAAATTCCACGGTGCGGCCTTCAGGAAGAAATGTGACGCGGACGATCCCCGCTGCGGGCGGCTGGCTCAGATCGATGGGTTTCTCGGTATCAGGACTGGTCGTGTTTGCCATAGCGTGCTCTCACTTGTTTTGAACTTCAGATTCTTTCGGCGTCTCTTCAAATTCTGCAGCCGCCATGGGATGATGTGCGGCTGGTCCTTTACCGATGCGGTCGCCGGCTGCATCCATTGTTTTACCCTTCATCACGGAACCGACCGCCACATCCATCTGCAACTCCGCGAAATTCCTGGTCGCTTTATCGAGTGCATCGATTGCGTTGCGAATCTCGTGATAATCACTGCCACACCGAGCTTCTTCCAGCGTTGTGCGAGCCGTATGAATCTGTGCCACTTCTTCCGGCTGCAACAGCTTCCACGCCGGGCTGGAAGGCGCTTTCTCTACAGCGATCAGGATGGTTTCCGCATCGCTCTTGGCTTCAATCAGTTGCCGCTCCTGGAAATCTTCCTCCGCGTGGTCGAAGGAATCGAGGATCATGGTTTCGACCTGTTCGTCCGTCAGTCCGTATGTAGGCTTCACTTCAACCTCGGACTGCTTGCCGCTGCGTTGCTCCAGAGCCGTGACGCGCAAAATGCCGTTGGCATCAATCAGGAATTTCACTTCAATGCGCGGCATCCCCGCCGT
The DNA here is from genome assembly GCA_040389265.1 of Acidobacteriota bacterium. Lineage (GTDB taxonomy): Bacteria > Acidobacteriota > Terriglobia > Terriglobales > Acidobacteriaceae > JAKAAZ01. The sequence goes on along the minus strand of JAZKAG010000089.1, from coordinate 51,679 downwards.
CATGGGAGGAATTCCCTTCAGGTCGAACCTTGCCAGCGAGCGGCAATCTTTCGCCAGTTCGCGCTCGCCCTGCAGCACGTGGATGGCGACGTTCGTCTGGCCATCGATGCCGGTGGTGAAGTGCTCCGTGGCCGACGCTGGAATGGTAGAGTTGCGCTGAATAATGCGCGCTACGACGCCGCCGAGCGCTTCAATGCCAAGCGATAGCGGCGTCACATCCAGCAACAGCATGTCGTCAGTGGCCGATGAATCGCCGGCAAGAATGTTGGCCTGCACTGCTGCGCCCAGCGCTACCACTTCGTCCGGATTCATTTCCGCATGCGGCTTTTTTCCACGCGCCGCCAGTTCGAAAACGTCGTCGACTAGCTTGCGCACCAGCGGGATCCTGGTCGACCCGCCAACGAGAACAACTTCCCCAATTTCCTCAACCTTAATGCCCGCATCCTGAATCGCCTGACGACAGGGAGCGATGGTGCGCTCGACAATAAGGCGAATCAGTTGCTCGAATTGTTCGCGGGTGATTTCGCGGGCATACCGCTGTCCGGTGAGCAATATGACATCGAGCGTGGCAGAATTTTCGGTACTGAGTGTGATCTTGGCATCGATCACAGATTTGCGAATTGCCTGGATCGCCTCGCCATTGTGTCGCACATCCAGACCCAGATCGCCAGAAATGTCGTCAAGCGCAATCGCGATCAACAGATTGTCGATGTCATCGCCGCCCAAATGAGTGTCGCCATTGGTGGCCACCACTTCAAAAATGCCATCGTGCAGTTTCAGGATGGAAATGTCGAACGTGCCGCCGCCCAGGTCATACACCGCGACGATGCCATCTTTCTGTCGATCCAGGCCGTAGGCGAGCGCTGCCGCCGTGGGTTCGTTCACCAGACGCAACACATCCAAACCGGCAATTCGTCCCGCATCCTTGGTCGCCTGGCGCTGCGTATCGTTGAAATACGCCGGCACTGTGATGACCGCTTTTTTCACCGACACACCCGGGCCAAAAAAGCGCTCTGCATTTTGCTTCAGCTGGCGAAGGATATATGCGGACACTTCCGGTGGAGTCACTTCGCGCGCGCCTAGCTTGATGCGGAGCACTTCGCCTGCCGCAAGATCATCCGCTAGACGAAACGGAAAGAATTTCAATTCCTCCTGAACATCCTCAACCCCGCGACCCATCAGGCGCTTCACCGAATACACAGCTCGGTCGGGAGTTTCCAACAGGTTTTTTCGCGCAGCATTGCCAACGACGAAGCGATCGTCCGCAGACAACGCCACCACCGATGGCACCAGGTTCGAGCCGTCTTCGCCGGGTATGACCAGCGGCTGATCGCCCTGCATGAAAGCGATCAACGAATTCGTCGTGCCCAGATCGATGCCTACGACTCTTTCATCTGCCATGCTCGGTACATTCCATTCCCAAAATGTGTATTGACTTAGCTGTGCAAGGCCGCTTCGACGTCGCGCAGCAGGTTGCGAATATAACTACGGCGATTCAGCAAGTCGACCATTTTTTGTTGCACGGCTTGCTGGTTATTTCCGTCGCTCGTTTCGGCGGCCGCGTCCCACTCGCTCCAGAGTCGATGAAGCTCCTGTTCGGAGGTCTTCAGTTGCGCATCGAAATTCTGTTTGGCGCCTTCGAGACTTCCTCGCGTTTCCGGATCGTCAGCGCCGCTGGCTTTCGCCATGCGCATCTCTTCTAACTGCATGTTCAATTCAAAAACTTCTTCCAACAGATCTGGCGGAACTACTTGCTGCTTGGCCATCCCGCTTTCTGCCGCCCGATCGGAAGCGTCGCGGGACTGCTCTTCCAATCGAATTCCAGCGAGACCCAACATGTATTCCGTTCGTGCCAACGGGTCACGCAGCGTACGCCACGCATCGTTCAACAACGAACTTTTCTCCAGGCTCCAGCGTTGCTCGTCGGCACTGGCGCGAGCATACAAGTCCGGATGAAATTTTCTGCTCAGTTGATAGAACTGCTTTTCCAGTGCGGCGGTGTCCAATTGAAACCTTCGTGGCAGGCCGAAGAATGCAAAATAGTCGGCCGGCGTGTATGGCTGCAACTTGTTGCAGGCGGCGCAAAATTGCGTTTCGGCGTCGTTCTCGCTACCGCACGACCAGCAAACTAATTTTTTCGAGGGTTCGACTGCGACGGTCATGCACTCTCTCTTGGCTGGTTAAAAAATACGACGCTCGCCTGCTGTTGCCGAGTCGCGGTTTCGGCCGTCAACAGCCAGCCCTGCATCAGCCAGAG
>JAZKAG010000089.1:46404-49412 GCA_040389265.1 Acidobacteriota bacterium | reverse complement strand
AGAGAAAGAAGATCCGCAACCGCAGGATTTGGTCGAGTTCGGATTGATGAAGTTGAAGCCTTGGCGTATCAATGTCTCTTCATAGTCCAGCGTCATTCCGTTCAGGTAAATAAATGATTTCGGATCGACGAAAACACGCACACCATCGTAGTCGTACACGCGATCACGCTCCCGTGGCTGCGTATCGAAGCGAATGTTATAGCTGAGCCCGGAACATCCACCGCCCTGCACGCCCAGTCGCAAGCCACCTTGATCGGGGGCGATATTTTCTTTCGCCATGGCCACTCGAATGCGCTTGATGGCGCGGTCCGTCACGTGAATTCCCTTTTGCGGCGAGTTAGGCGCGTCGGACGAACCTGTCGCATGCGGGCCGGAAGAGCTTTCCGCAGCGGCAGATGTCTGACCCAGGTTGCTAATCGTAACTGGTTCCAACGCGCTCATCTCCCTCATTCTTGGACAGCGCCGCATCGGCGCATGCGTTCACTTCGAACGTGTAGCCATGCTCAGTTGGCTGCGACCGCCACTGGAACAGCCGCTGCCTGATTGTCGGCGGTATTTTTCTTTTTCCAGTCACCGATGGCGGCGCGAATGGCATCTTCCGCCAACACTGAACAGTGAATCTTCACTGGCGGCAAGGCCAGTTCTTTCACAATGTCCGTGTTCTTAATCTCCAGAGCTTCGTCCACAGTCTTGCCCTTCACCCACTCCGTTGCCAGGGAGGAAGAAGCAATCGCAGACCCGCATCCGAAGGTCTTGAACTTTGCGTCTTCGATCACACGCGTGTCCGGATTCACCTTAATCTGGAGCCGCATCACGTCGCCGCACTCTGGGGCGCCGACCAGACCCGTGCCAACTTCGGAGCTGTTCTTATCCATCTGACCGACGTTGCGCGGATTGTTGTAGTGCTCAATTACCTTATCGCTGTATGCCATTCTTCCTCCAAATACTGTGAACTGAAAAACTGTGTGACGCTGTTAGTGCGCCTGCCATTGCACCTTGGTCAGATCGATGCCCTCTTTCGCCATCTCGTACAGCGGCGAAAGTTCACGCAATTTCTGCACTACGTCGACAACCTTGTCCGCAACATAGTCCACCTCTGCCTGGGTATTGAATCGTCCCAGCCCAAATCGAATCGAACTGTGCGCCACATCGTCACCCAATCCAAGAGCCTTCAATACATAAGATGGTTCCAGCGTCGCCGAGGTGCAAGCTGAGCCACTGGAAACCGCGATATCGTTGATTCCCATTAGCAGCGACTCGCCTTCGACATGAATGAAGCTCATGTTCAGATTCCCCGGAAGATGGTGTTCCATGGAGCCGTTTACATGGATAAAGTCGAGGTTCGATTCCAATTTTTCTTTCAGCCGATCGCGCATCGCTTTCAGCTTCGTCGCTTCCTCGTCCATTTCCAGTCTGGAAATCTCACAGGCCGCGCCCAATCCAACAATCCCTGGAACATTCAACGTACCCGAACGCATGCCGCGCTCGTGACCGCCGCCATCCATCTGAGCGGCAATCTGCACACGCGGATTGCGCCGGCGAACATACAGAGCGCCGACACCCTTGGGACCGTAAATTTTGTGGCCCGACAGCGACAGAACGTCAATATTCATCGCGTTCACGTCGACCGGGATTTTTCCAACTGCCTGCACCGCGTCGGTATGGAACAGGATGCCTTTCTCATGACACAGCTTGCCAATTTCCGCGATCGGCTGAACGACGCCAATCTCGTTGTTCGCGAACATAATGGTCACAAGAATGGTTTTGTCGTCGATGGCACGCTTCAGATCGTCCATCTCAATCAAGCCATCGGCGTTCACTGGAAGGTAGGTGACGCGGTATCCGAGCTTCTCCATGCGCTTGCAGGTATCCAGCACCGCCTTGTGCTCGGTCACCTGGGTAATAATGTGATTGCCGCGCTCGCGATACATCTCCCCAATGCCCTTGATCGCCAGGTTGTTGCTCTCGGTCGCACCGGAGGTGAAAATAATTTCCTTCGCCGTGGCGCCAATCAGTTTGGCGATTTGTTCGCGTGCCAAATCCACTGCCTTTTCTGCTTCCCAGCCGAAGGAGTGGTTGCGGCTCGCAGCGTTTCCAAATTTATTGGTGAAAAAAGGAAGCATCGCCTCCAGCACGCGCGGATCGAGCGGCGTGGTGGCATGGTTATCCATGTAGATCGGCAACTTTACTCCGGCGGGCAACTTTGGTTCGCTTAGAACGGTACTCATTGAGGCTCCCTATGAAACAAAATCTCTGTGGGACTTCTACGACTTACGCTCGCGACATGGTGCGACCCAGCGTCACCAAAGAACCGGTCTGCACACTGCGCGCATATCCAGAGGTTCCCAATTTAGATTCGTCGCAAAGGTCGGAGATGCGCATATCGACCAATAAATCTCGGATGGTATCGTTCAGCTTCCGCAACGGCTCTTTCACGATGCAGGAACTCAACAGATCGCAGTCGCCATGAGCGGTGGTGCAAGACGCGATGAACAACGGTCCCTCGATGGAGTGAATCACCTCAAAGGCAGTAATTTCACTGGCCGGGCGAGCCAGTGAATATCCGCCATGCAACCCAGCGTGAGAGATTACCAGGCCAGAGCGCGCTAATGTCTGCAAAATCTTGGCCAGCAGCGGAGGAGGAATGTGATACGCCTCTGCCATATCCTTGGCGCTCTGCGTCGGGTTGCCGGGATGCTCGGCGAGGTGCTTTAGCGCCATCAGGGCATAGTCCGCTTTTTTGGTAAGACGCAGCATAGGATTTCCACGTGCGAAGGGGATCGTCGGGGCGGTTTTCCCATCGATACTTCGGCAAACCCTATTATAGGACTAATTCAGTCCGAGTTGCAAGCTAGGTTTTAAAGGGGATAGCAGGGGGTCAGCCCTTCCATTCCGCACGGATTAATCCGACCAGATGCCTAACAGTCTTCGAAGCAGCAACGCCTGGCCCAGGTGGTAGGCGTTGTGATCCAGGCAGGCAAATGCCTGTCGAAGAACAGTGCGGCCAT
>JAZKAG010000089.1:42362-46394 GCA_040389265.1 Acidobacteriota bacterium | reverse complement strand
GCCATTACTACCTGGGATCAGCGAAAACAAGTCTGTCGATGGGTTGAGCAACAGCGATTCAAACTCCAGCATGGCGGCGTGGTATCCAGCCAGTTCGTCCCTCCACGCAACCTCATCGCCAGTTGCGTTTTCATCCGGCCAAAATCCTTCCGGCACTGGCGGCTCAACGTACCCTGGAACTCTGCAGGCATCCAGAAAATCCACCACGCACAACCGGAGATGAACCAGCAACCGCCAGAGTGTGAATGTTTGTCCCGCGGGCTTTTGGTTGCGCGAGTTCTCGGGAACATCTCCAAAGATCCTTTCAAACGTGGCGTGCACACGTTCATCATGGAACGATGCAACCAATTGCTGGCGCAGCGCAAGTTCAGGGTCGGCCTGGCCGGAAGGTGAAGGCGGAACGGGCAGGTTCATAATGTTTGCTATTCCAACAGAAGAATGGAAATCAGCCAACTGGCATGTTCGCGCAACAGGAGCGCTTCAATATCCTTAACAGGAATATGGCGTAAGCTCGCCGAATGGGTCCGCCCATGACTCCTGTGATTCCATTCTGTTCATTCGCTTGTGAATTCGCGCAAATCGGTCAATTTTCTTTTGACAAACAGCCTGCACTTACGGGACACTGGCGCAATCGGGGACACTCCCCGCATCTAAACAGATAGCTATGGAAGCCTGCAAACACCCACGCGTTCGCGTACTCACCCGCGAAGAAGATGCCGAATTTGTGGAATGTCTGGAATGCGGCGAGGTCTTCGACTCGCACGAATTTTCCGACATGGACATTGAAGAAAAGAGCCTGAATGGCGCCGATCAGTCCGATGAATAAACGCCTGCTTCGGACATCCGGCAAACTTCAAAACTCCCACTCGCCACCTGCTTTTGGCTAGCGACGGAATTCAAGTCCTACAGCGCACACGAAACTTGCGCTAGCCGCGCACGCCGGCTTCCGTCTCCACAGGCGAACCCAGCCTGCGACCGCTGCGCCACAAATAATGAAATCCAGAAAGCACGGTCAGCCACAGGGTGGCTTCCAGCGATGCATGACGCGTCCAAAGCACCCAATACTGAGAATAAGTCTGCGTCAGAACGACGGAACAAACCGCCAGTATCTGCGCAACCGTGTTTGCCTTCCCCAACCAGCTGGGATGGAAATCGCGCGTCCCCGTCGTCGCATACAACAGCGCCGAAATCACGATGATGCCCAGGTCGCGGCTGAACACCATGACGGTGATTCGCATGGAGACCAGGCCAACATGGGTCAACACTAGAAACAGCGTGCTCAACAACAACTTGTCTGCGATCGGATCCAGGTAGGAGCCAAGTTCTGTGCGCTGACGAAAGAGCCGAGCCAGCGCTCCATCCAGCCCGTCACTCACTCCCGCCACCACCATCAAAATAAATGCGCGATGGTAGTGGCCATCCAGAATTGAGAGCACCAGAAAGGGCACAATGGAGAGCCGAAGCAACGTCAGCTGATTCGGCAAAGCACGTAATTGGCGCAGCGCAAGAATGGCTAGGGACCCTGATTCATCCTAACGCAACTGGTGAAATTACAGGCCCAAGTTGCCCCCACCTCTCGGTGGCATTAGAATCGATGGAGCGCTTGTAGGCGCGTAGCTCAGTTGGTTAGAGCGCTACCTTGACACGGTAGAGGTCAGGAGTTCGAGTCTCCTCGTGCCTACCATATGCTTCAACGAGTCAGTGATTGAAGCGCCCCGAGCTGGGTCCAAACCAAGGTCCAAACGGGGCCATTATGCGGAAATCGCTGCAGGTTTTAGTCGCATGATCTGGTCCGCTAACCGCTCCTAAGCTTTCCTCTTTCCTCTTGCCTTCTGTTACTCCCTGAGCGTAAACCCCCACTGTGACATTTGGCGTGGAGTGCCACATCACTTCCTGTGTCGTCTTTAAGTCATTGTCATTCGCATAGAGCAGGGTTGTGAAGGAATGCGGAAAGTATGCCAGCAGCGACGGCTACCCATAGCGACGGAATTCGGGCGACGACATCGGCAAGAGTATGTATGCCGACGTTGTGCATGTGGATGCAGAAAGCAGAATCGTGCCTGCGGTAGCTAGCCGCCACCAAGGAACTCTTAGGATGAGCTCCGTTTGACCTGGCGCGTTTTCAGTGGTTCAGCTCAATTACGCTGTACGTCGGCAACTCAGAAATATTCAGCGGCGTTCCCTGCATGAAATCGAGCTTCCTTGGCTGCTCCCAATCCGGAGAAAACCATTGAAGAGCGCCGGCGCGAACCTTCAACCATTCCGGGAAGAGGAGGGACGCGGATCCCGTCGTTTTTTCGTGCTGGACGATGTGCAGAGAATGTTGATGCGCAGTTTGCCAGTAAACCACTTCAATCCCCGAAGGAACGGAAAAACCGAGCTTTGCGACTTGAGCAGAAGCCAGGACTGCCTCGTCGAAATGATCCTGCATAGGAGCTTCGACCGTACCCAAGCCAATACGCTGCGATTTCAGAGGAGGTTCGGTCAAGCCCAAAGCTTGCCACAGAGTTGAGCGGTCTAGCTTCCGGCCCAGTTCGTCATACTCTCCAGCGTCATGCACAGCAATGAGAGTCCCGCCGGCGCGAACCCAGTTCGCGAGGTCTACGGCTTGTTCTGCCTCGAGAATTTTCCCGGTAGCCAACGTGACAAGTTGGAAGTTTCGGAGATTCTCTGCAGAAATTTCACCTTCACGCAAGGCGATTACGGGCATTCCTGCACGAAGCAGGAGTCCGATATTCTCCGGAATCAGGGCTGGGGTGTCAGCCGACGCAACGCAACCCGTAACACCTGTTTCCTTGGGGCAGCAATTTATTGTGGCAAAAATATCCCGATTCAGCAGCGAAACCACGGCACCGACAGGAGCACTCGGCTTTCCTGCAAATAGTTCTGGGTGCGATGCATACCAGGAAATGTATCGGCCAATCTCCTTACGGGCTTGTTGATCCTGAACGCTATCCAGTCCGAGGTAGCAGATCCAGGGAAGGGCCCCATGAGCCAACGTCGATGCAATCATCAACGAAACAACCGCTGGCGATCGGAGACGCGAAATATTGCCATCCTGAAACGTTGCAATATAGTTCCAGAGTGGACGACGCCCCTGGGTAAGGGCTTGTCCAAAAACAAGCTTTTGGGAGATGTACCAGGAATCCGACTCATGGGTCTCTGAAAAAACCAGGTCTTCGCGTGCGAATTGGAGGCGCGTAGCCTGGGGATCCGGAGTCTGATCGTATTGAGTGTTCACGAAAAATACGATGTCAGAACGGAGCTGGCGCAATTTAGAACGAAATAACTCGTTCGTCTCAGCCCATACTCTGCTTCTCCACAGCATCCATAGAGACCACAGGGGCCCCTTCTCTGTGGGAATTTTCACCGCATCGGGATCAACCTGCAACTGATCTCGCAGCCACGATGCCCCGCAGCGCTTCACCACATAGTTTCGGAAAGCCCGTTCGCAAAACTCACAATAACAAGCGAAGCCCTTGCCCGTATGCCCAAACCCATTGTTGTCGAGCATTATTCCGTCAGGCGCGTAATCGCGCACCAACTTCAGAGTGTAGTTAAGCGTATACATGCGAGCTGGGGTAGAGGGACATAACCACGGGTGGCCGAATGCTCGGACTGTATCTCCAAATGCGTCCCGCTGCAGCCAGTCTGGATGCTCCCGTGCCAGGTCGCCGCTTTCCCACATGGGTGCGTGCCCACAGTGCATGACGCTGGAGTAGAGAATAATTTTGTAGTTTCTTTTGCGATAGGCATCCAATCCAGCACGAAATTGAGAGTCTGTCAGGCGATTATCAGGATCGCCCGGCTTTCGTGTCGAACCGATGAGTGCGTTATGGGCCTCGGTAGGCAGAACTATGATTGCATTGAAGCCAAACTCTTTTTGAAACTGACCTGAAAGATCGGCGCCGCGAGCGATGGCTGTGTGCTCTGTCGGACCCCAAGGTTGTAGAACTATGGCACGTTGAATCCACTCCACACTCGACGTTGGAGACTCCGTCAAGGGAAGATCCCTGGGCACCGCGTGGTAAG
>JAZKAG010000089.1:41775-42352 GCA_040389265.1 Acidobacteriota bacterium | reverse complement strand
AATCGCTCGCACGCAAGAGCTTCGGCCATTGCAGCGATGCATAGATAGCCGAAGCAAAACCCACAAACTGACGACGGTTCAGGAGTGAACTCAACGGAAATTCCATTCCACCCGGGATAATGGGCCTCGAGGTTACTCCTTTGCGAACGATGACTTCGCTATCCCTTGAGTTTTTACATTTTTATTCAATGTCAATGGTTCGTGTGAGGTCAAGGGAAGATTCGCTTACGTTCTGTACATCAGAATTTAAACTGGACCCGATGCCGTACTGGGGAATGACATTACGAAGCGGAAACACACGTCGTCTCCGAACCACTGAGGGAATGCTGTATTCCATAGGTTATTGAAAAGGTTGACGTGCACACCCTCGCGCATATCAGGTTGACTATTGTTGAAATTTGTCAGCAACCGTTGGCCTGGAGCGACAAGTGGTGCGTCCAGCGTCTCCAGCATGAAGGCGCCACGGTCGTCGCGATAGTTCACCCGGCGCGTTACAGCATGCAGATGACGCCCGCCATGTGACATTACGTCAAGCGGAGAGACGAAGCTGTTCACCTTCTCAAGACCCCAACCCGCC
>JAZKAG010000089.1:31096-41765 GCA_040389265.1 Acidobacteriota bacterium | reverse complement strand
TGAGAAGGAAAACCACATAGCCTCGGGCAATCGATTCGCCCGCTTATCAAGACACCAAAGGGTGACTTGAATTTCAGGACGAGCCTTGGGCAGCAAGATCTCCAGCATCAGCTTATTTGGCCAACTGACAAGTTTTGCTAACTTCGGATTCACATCCAGAATTTGCAGTTCAGAAATAATTCGATGCGCATCGTGATCCTCCTCAAAGTGGGCTGTACTGACAGTCGGTTCCCACACCCTGGATTCAACCGCATAATTCTCGACTCCTGGCTTCCCCCATATTTTGTCTAGGGACGGCACATCTGCAGCGTACTGGTGCACATATCGCTTGCAGTCTGCGCTATCGAAGGTTTGATAGCGGAAGAGCGCCAAGGGATGAGCAACCGTAGCCCACTCCCGGCCTGTTTTTCGATCCAGCAATCGATGAATCGCGCCGGTCTTGGGGTCAAGCGAAAGAATAAAATGTGCTGTCTTGATATCTTTTCCGTCGGCATGCCGATTAAGGTGATTGATCTCTGGAGCCGCCGGCATAAGCGAACGCAGACGTTGCTGCGCTTCAACCCGCAGCGGTTGTGGCAGGGAATCCTCTACTGCCTTGTCCAGATCCGCCCGCTTCTCTGCCCAACAAAGGTCGTACTTTTGGAACACCGGATTATTGGCTCTGGCATCCGCTAATTCATCCGGCGCGAAGACATGTGGGTAGTCCAAAAGTGCACCGGGGGTACGATTCCTGCCTGTGTGTAATCCGCCATTGTGTTCTGCAGCAAGAATTAATTTTGAGCTGAAAGCCAGATCAACGGGACCGCCTTGCTTCAACGCGCCCTTGGATAGCCACTCAAGGCGCAAACGCGAAAGTTCACGATAGCGGGCCATTTTAACCGGATCGGATCCAACACAATAAATCCAGGTATCCCCAATCTCCTCGGTCACTAGCGGAATATGGTCGCGAATGGGCCGAACGGCTTTCGCCACAGTATTAAGGTTGGTCGCGACTATCGTTGCGTTTGGAAATTCTCGATGCAGATCAGCATAGTAGGCCTGTATCTCGCTGATCAGATGTGGTCCTTTGTTGTCGCCACGCACATTGATCGCAACTGCAATATCCGTTCCAGGAATGACGGTCGTGCCACCGTAGGCTTCGTGATACAGAACCGTTACCTGCTGGCCTTCAGGATTACGCCAATTGAAAAGGTGGGGCGCTGGCGGCACATCAGGTATATGAACATTGGGGCCGATGTCGATAAACTCGATGTCCGCTTCGACCGAGGGACTGATCAATCCGCGGGTATGACCTGGAACATCTGTAAGTTTTCCAGCAATGGTCTTAACTCCAAAGCGCTGGTCCAGAGTGCTCGAAAGGCCGAAAGATGTCTCCATTAACGACCGATCGAGCAATTCGGACTCCCACGTGAATGGCATGGCATGCCAAGCGATCTGTCCGCCGCTTAACGCCTGCTCCATGTTTTTACGATTTTCCGGAGAAGCCTGCTCCAGATACTCGTAAACCATCCAGGAGCTTAAAGTCCAGACGTAGCGCTCGTCTGATTGTTCCTGCTGTAACTTTTTCGCAGTATCGATTGCGGTGGGAATATAGTCTTCAAAATACTTGCGAATTACTGCGTACTCAAAATCAGTAAAGCCCAGATCCAGATGGCACAACGCGACTACATAAACTGTCCTGACCATGGGCTGTGGCGGCGGCTGTGGCTTTTCAGCAAAAACTTTCCCTATGGCGAGACGGGCAGCAAGCGCCCCGGTGCCGGCTTTCAGAAATTCGCGTCTTTTCATCCGATAAACTACGTCCTGTAAATGGTTTGTAACTCGACTCTAATAAAACACAACATCTTTAGTATTGATCTGCTACGGCGAATAGCTGCCATCGCTACCGGTTACGGGCGTCTATGAACCAGGATGAAAACGACATCTCCTGTTTCACATATACATAGCTGAAGCTTCTCGGTTTTCTGTTGATAATATCGTCCCATCCAATTAGATCATTCCGGTGTCGACCTTATACCTCGCGCTCAGAGACGACGGGGAGCCTTATAACTATAGAATAGACCGAAACGGAGTGGGGCCGTTCAGATCATATGCGGACGCAGAATTATCGGGTGAATCAAAGAGCGGGAGTGGCAATTCGGATCAGAACCGCCGGAGACGTATTGAAGCGCGCGGAACGTGCGCTTGCTGAAGTTGTTCTGAAGGATCCCGCTGCGGTCATTCACATGTCAATCTCAGAACTGGCGCAGATGGCTGGCGTCGGGGAGTCCACCGTAGTGCGTTTCTGCCGCACCATCGGCTATACCGGTTATCAGGAATTCAAGTTGAGGCTTGCCCAGGACCTTGTCGGGTCAGCCGAGTATATCCATGAACGAATTTCATTTAAAGACGATGTGGAGCAATTGGCTGCCAAGATATTCCAGTCCAATCTCCAAGCTATAGAAGACACGCAGCAGGCGATCGATCCACAGCAGATCAAAAAGGCAGCTATTCAAATCGCGAATGCGCGCAAAATCGAAATCTACGGCATTGGATACTCATTTTTTACAGCCCTCGATGCGAAGTTCAAGCTATTGCGGCTGGGCTTGATTGCCGATGCGTCTGGCGACGGCCATCTGCAGGCGATGAGCGCTTCAACCCTCTCGAAAAAGGACATCGCCATCGGGATATCTCATTCCGGCTCTTCCAGAGATACGGTCGATGCGCTTTCAATTGCGCGAGAGTCGGGAGCTACTACGGTAGCAATCACGAACTTCAATCCGACGCCGATTACATCCGTCGCGGATTTCGTACTCCTGACAGCGGCCAGCGATACGCCCTTGGGAGGAGAAGTATTGACTTCGCGCATCGCCCAGTTGTGCGTCGTTGACCTTTTGTCGGCAGCGGTCGCCATCCAAGTGGGAAGAAAATGTCTCGGCTTCATCCAGAAGGCGTCCGACTCGGTTAAAACCCGCAGATACTGACATTTCTGTTTATTGTGACTGACTGCCAGCCCCCGGTAGACTGCAGTTCGCCTTCGGTGCTTCTAGAACTAACCCATTATGGCCCCACATACCTGATGAGAATTTGGTCCGGGTAATTGTGGCGGAATGTCCTCCCTATGGCGTATTATTTCATGATTGATGGTGTAGATGGAGTTTTCTTCCATACATTTGCCAGCACACTCAAGGGATAGAAGCGAACCCGAGCCGTCTTGCAGGTGAATCTTCATCTACAGCTCACAATGGAGGCAAAGTTGAAGAGAAGAAGATTTCTTTCTGGGCTTGGAATGGTTGCTCTATCGCAAACGATGATGAGGGCAAGCAATGCATGGTCGTTCAGCAAGGTCTTCTCTGCTGGCCTTTCAGGCATAGAGAGAAATAATGATAGGCTGCGCCCGTTCCACGTTACGCTTCCACCACATATTGAAGCTCTGCCGTACGGTTCTGACCGTCCAGGCTCTCGTCCGGCGTTCTCTATCCGCGGAACCAAGGGCTGGGCATGGTCCGCCGATCAGTATCTTGCCGAGATTCCAGTTATGGCGAAGTATCGACTCAACTTCCTGATGAACTGCTATTCGTCTCTGTGGGAACTGGGGCCAGATGGAGCCTGGGTTAACGACAGAAGCATGAATTTCTGGTACAAACCGCTTTCTCCTGAGAAGAAAGCAGCCTTTGAGAAAGTGATTCGCTCCTGCCAGCAACACGACATTATGTTCTGCTTCAGTGTTAATCCCAACCTGAAGTCGGACAAGCCGTTCGACTACGACAGCGCTGACGATCTGAATTCCTTGTGGCAGCATTATGCGTGGGCCCAGAGCCTGGGGGTACGGTGGTTCAATGTTTCACTCGATGATATTGGCCGTAAGATTGACGCCAGCGGTCAGGCGCGTGTAGTGAATACCATCTTGCAGCGGCTGCGCGCTCACGAGCCGACTGCCCAAATGACGTTCTGTCCCACATGGTACGCGGGTACAGGACACTCCGGCATCGAGACCAATACGACCGTGCTTGGAGCGAAAGCCGGACCAAATGAAAGCCTGATCGAAGGTGTAACCCCGGGCATTCACTACACCAGAACGCTTGCGACGGAGCTTCATTCAGACGTGTATCTGTACTGGACTGGTCCGGATGTCGAGTCGCTGACAATCAGCGCTGAGCAAGCGCGCCGCTATAAGACGCTGTGCGGCCATCGCATCCTTATATGGGATAACTATCCCGTGAATGACCAGAAGCCCACCCTAGATCTAGGCCCTCTCAGAGGGCGCGGGGTCGATTTGCACAAAGAGGTAGCCGGCTATATTTCGAATCCGATGGCGTATCAGAATAAAGCGAATCGTATTCCCTTGTTGACGATCGCAGATTATTTGTGGAATCCGCAACAGTACGATCCTGAACGTTCCATCGGCCAATCCATCGCGCATCTTGGTGATACTCCGGCGAAGCGTAAGGCGCTTTGCAATCTGGTTGAACTTTATCCTGGACGGCTGTGGGATAAGAGCAAACTTTCCGGCTGGAATTCGTTACGTGCGCGGTTCAATCAACTTCTTCAGCGCGGAGAGCAAAGTGAAGCACTCAGATTACTGACGAAGGCCCAAAATACGCTAAAGCAGATGAAAGCTCTGTTTCTGGATTCCATATCGTCCGGCACACAAGTTCTGGAGATGGATGTAACGGCGATGGTTCAGCAGAAAGGTGAGAAATGAAGGTTGGCGCATCGAAAACGAAGATCACTCCACCGATAGGCTTTCCGCTGAGTGGCTATCGCGCACGTGTCGGCGTCTCCTGCTGTGTTCATGACGACTTGTACAGCCGTGCGATTGCCTTTGAAGGGTCGGACGACGAAGCCATTCTGATATCGGTGGATGTACTCGCATTGTCTGCGCAATTTACTTCGGAAGTCCGAAGACGCATTTCAAGTTTGACTTCTGTGCAGGATGGCAAAATTGTGATTGCCGCGACTCATACTCATTCCGGCCCGCACACCATCCAGACATTCTTTAATGCCGACCTGGCTCTCAACGCGGATTACATGGCACAGCTTGCTTCTGCTATTGCCCAAAGCGGATTCAACGCTTGGGAGAGGCGAACATCGGCGAAAGTGGGTGTCAGTTCCTGTCAGGTTGCCGATGTCGGAACGAACCGGAGGAATCCCGCGCAAGGCGTGGTCGATCGAGAAGCAGCCATCATACGTGCTGATCATCCGGACGGTTCCCCGATGGCTGTTGCAGTTGTCTACGGCTGCCATCCTACTGTGCTGGGTGTTGGCAATTTGCAGATCACTGGCGATTTCCCTGCCTCAACCATAGAGGCTCTGGAAAAACAGCTAGGAACTAATACTTTCGCACTCTTCTTTAATGGCGCAGAGGGCGACATCAGCATCGGTCACTCCGCAAGGTTAAGCGCCATAGGAGCACAAACACCTGGTCGCACATTTGAACATGCAAGCGAGCTCGGAGAACGCCTCGCTGTGGCTGTACTGGCAGCCTTCCCAGCCATCCAGACCTCAGACGCGACAGTCATTAAGGTCGCCCAACAGGAAGTATGTCTCGACGGAGCGAACTTTCCTTCTGTAAGTGAATTGCAGAAGGCTGCGAAAGACGCAAGCGAACGAGCAAAACGCGCCGCTGCCGATCACGGATCTACCCATTCAGCACCCGATGTAATGGTGGAGGAAGTGTACGCAGAAGCTCGATACAACAATGCCCGGCAACTGGAGAAGCTGGGGAACATCATTCCTATGACGATGAATGGAGTGCGTATTGGTGAGACGCTGTTTCTCAGTATTCCAGGGGAAGTGTTCGCCGAAACAGGCCTGGCCATCAAGGCCAACGTTTACAGGCATGCGTTTGTTATTGGCCTGGCGAATGGATATTTCGGATATCTTCCGATCCCTTCGGCATACCAGGAGGGTGGCTACGAGGTCGAGGTGGCATTGTGCGCGCCCGAGTCCGAACAACGGTTGATGGAGGCTGCTGGCCAATTGAAAGGGGTGCTTTTCCCGGAATTAACTAGAAACGCCCAGGAAGACAAATGAGCGGCTTAGACTGGTTCGTTGTTTCGTTGTACTTCGCTTTTATGCTTGGTGTCGGAATGCACTTTACCAAGCGGGCGGGAAGAAGTGTGGACGACTTCTTTGTGTCCGGACGCAACCTGCCATGGTGGATCATCGCACTCTCTGCTGTCGCTACCTATACAGATGCGGGACTGGCGCCGGCAGTAACAATGTTAACCTTTCAAGGCGGCCTGCTCGGAAACGCCATATGGTGGATACCTTATGTAGTATGGATGCCTCTAGGTGCGGTGTTGTGGTCGAAATACTGGAGGCGGCTTGGCACGGTCACTTCCGCTGAATTAATTGAACTGCGCTATGGCGGGAAGCTCGCGCGAAGATACCGTGGGGTATACGCGGTATTTATGAGTTTTGGCTTTGTTGTCGTGCTGATTGGCTATGTTTCTGGTTGGCTGGGAGCTGCCCTCGGACCGATCCTTGGATGGACGCCGGGACATCTCATTCTGATCGCAGGTGTCATCGCGGTCATCTATACCGTGAGTTCTGGGCTTTATGGAGTGGCTTACACCGACGCGTTTCAATTCGCCATCTTCTTAGCGGGAAATATTGCCTTAGTCCCAATCATCGTTCATCATGTGGGTGGAATCTCGCACACGTATTCATCGATACACATGCTCAGAGGCAGTGGTACATCATCGTTTTTCCGTGTGTTGCCGCCTGTTCCGGGCATTGGTTTTCTCACGGTGGCTGCGCTGGTTGTTCAAGGGCTATTTTTTGCGGCGTCCCCCACGGGCGGCGAGGGTTTTACTGCCCAGCGTTTTATGGCTGCCAAGAATGAGTTTCACGCGCAGGTAGGTCAGCTCTTTAATACAGTGCTAACCCTTGTGGTGAGAGTCATTCCATTTCTCTGCCTTGGCATGCTGGCGGCGGCGCTTTATGCTCCCGCAGCCGTACGGGAACCGGGAAAACTATGGGCAGAGCTTGTTAAGGCCTATGCTCCCACCGGACTTTTGGGTCTGTTAGTAGCCGGCATTTTTGCTGCCTATATGGCAACAGTCAGCACCGAGATGAACTGGGGTGCTTCTTATATCATCAACGATCTTTATCGCCCGCTCATTCGTCCCAATAAGTCGGAGAAACATTATGTTTTGGCTGGGCGTATATCTTCGGTATTGCTCTTTGCCCTCGGCCTTCTCGTCGCCTACATGTTTGTTGAGGGGATGCGGGCGTGGTTTCTATTTATCAATTCCATCGTATTTGCGTTTATCCTTCCGCTTTCATGGCTCCGCTTCTTTTGGTGGAGGCTCAACATCTTCGGCGAAGCTTCGGCCCTTTTGCTTGGATTGCCTCTCAGCTATTTAGTGTGGTTCCACTTCGGATTTTCCAATGAGCAGATACATCCCTTCTGGCAGGGGTTCCTGCTTCTGTTCGGCTCGGGCATGATCGTGATTGTGACCGTCAGTCTTTTGACCCGGCCCGAAACACCTGAGACTTTAGAGAAGTTTTATCGCCTATGCCGCCCCCCTGGTCTATGGGCGCCAGTGGCCGCCACGCTCCCAGAGGCAGAAGCGAGGAGCATACGCGAGGAAACCTCTACCGACCTGCTGGATTGCTGCCTGGGGATTGTGGTTGCAGCTTCGATGATTTTGGCGGTCATCAGTCTCCTGGCGAAGAACTGGGTGGTGCTTGCCGCTGCTATCGTAATGGCCGTTTTCACCGGAACGTGGTTCATGTATCGGTGGGCATCCAGAGGCGTGTTCCATGCAATGGCTGGAGGTCGTGATGCCGCTGCCGACTAAAGAAGATAAGATCCTGCTTGCTGTAGACGGCGGCGGCACCCGCACTCGATGCGCCGCATACACACTCGATGGCTTCAAACTCGCGGTAGCCGAAGGCGGCCCGTCCAATCACCTTTCCGCAGACAGATTACGCGTTCTCGAGTCCTTGCAAACCACGCTCGCTCGAACTTTAAGCCTTTGCGGTCGCCAAAGAAGCGATGTTCTGGTTGTATCTGCAGGCTTCGCCGGCGTTGACTTCGACGGCACAGG
Organism: Acidobacteriota bacterium; assembly: GCA_040389265.1. Lineage (GTDB taxonomy): Bacteria > Acidobacteriota > Terriglobia > Terriglobales > Acidobacteriaceae > JAKAAZ01. Next base: position 33,726 of record JAZKAG010000089.1, on the reverse strand, counting down.
CGCTTCCGACATGCAAATGCTTCTTAAGGATGCCGGTTATGCCGAGACGCTGATCCATGGTGACATGGTTACAGCCCATGCAGGTGCCTTAGAAGGACAACCTGGCGTGCTTGCGATTGCCGGAACCGGTTCGGTCTTTTTCGGTATTTCTCCGTCCGGCAAACGCTTGAAACTCGGTGGGTTCGGTTACATGTTCGGAGATGAAGGAAGCGGATATTGGATCGCAATTCAGGCCTTGCGTGCGGCTTCGAAGGCATACGACCAGCGTGGTGAGCCCACGTCGCTTGTGGAATTGTTCTGCGAGGCGTTGGGAGTTTCTGGTTTTTCTCAGCTACCGCAGCTTCTCCACTACGGCCCTATGCAGCCGGCCCAGATTGCGAAGTTGAGCCGCACAGTTCAGACGGCTGCCGCAAACGGGGACGCCATCGCAACCAATATTCTTGTGCTGGCGGGTCGCGAGTTGGCGATGGGAGCAACCGCACTTATCCGGGAACTAGATTGCACTACAGGCTGCGCCGTTAGCTATTATGGTGCGATTCTTCAGACATGTCCCGTCGTTCTTGAAACATTCAACAAGCAGCTAGAGTTATATCTTCCAGCTATCAAGGTCAAGGCACCTGCATCAGACGCCTTGCACGGCGCCTTCCTTCTCGCCAAAGATCTGATCACTTCACGGAGATAAATACAATCGAGGGCTTTATGCTGAGTGCAACGAACTACATATCTGCGCTGCAGGACTTACTTGAAAAGATCAAAGTTAAACAGATTGATGCCATCCGACAAGCTGGAATCCTGGTAGCCGATGCTTTACAAGCTGGAGGAATTATCCAGGCTTTTGGGAGTGGACATTCGCATATGGTCGCGGAGGAGGCGTTTTATCGGGCCGGAGGGATAGTGCCGGTGAACCCAATCCTCGATCCTCGGCTATTGTTTCTCGATGGAGCACTGGAAAGCACGATCGCAGAACGCCAGTCTGGCTATGCTCATGCCATTCTGGAGCGAGAGGAAGTCACCTCGAAAGATGTTGCAATCCTCATCTCGAATTCTGGCAGAAACGCGGTTTCGATAGAGATGGCGCTTGAGTTGCGATCCAAAGGATTGAAGTTGATCGCTATCACCAACGTACATCAATCCAGGCAATCTGCCGCGCGGCATGCTTCAGGGAAACGACTCTTCGAGCTTGTAGATGTCGTGATTGATAACTGCGTTCCTGTGGGCGATGCGGCTCTCCCCTTGCCGGGCCAGGATGCAAAACAGCACATAGGGCCAACGTCTACCGTCGCCGGCGCTGCCATCATGAACTCCATCCTGATAGAGGCCGCGTCCGAAATGTTGCGAAGACACCTGCCTGTACCCATTTTGCCGAGTGCAAACGTAGATACATCTGAGGAAGGAACGCTGGAGAGACTCTTAGAGCGGTACAGCAACAGAATTCGATATTTTCGACGCGAAGGAAAATAGCGCCAAGCGCCTTGTACATCGCCGATACCTTTGGATTTCCAAGACTCGTCACTGAATAGCGGTTTGGCGGGAGTTTTGTATCTGCAAGTGACGAGAACTCTCTGGGCGGCGATAGGCACGCGTCGGATCCACGCTAACTAACCGACTGCAGGTTGGAATCACCAGATGATCGGACTGGCTTTCCTCCCCTTGCGATGAGACGTTGAACGGCCAGCAAATTACGCATAAGAAAACGGGGCTGGTGATAATTTTCGGCCCTGGTCATATTAGGATCAATGGTCACCCACCTATCTCCAGTCACCTGCCATAGAGGGGAATGTAAACTCCGCATTGGAAACTTCGCGTGAATATATTGGTTGAGCGGAGGACAAAAGTCTAATGCCCATGGATCACCTGTCTCCTCAATAAGGCACATAGATCCTGTAATCGCTTCCTGGTGGACAAACAGTGTCTTATCGAGCGTCCAATCATTTTGATCGACATTTTTCAGGTCACGTAGCAGTCCTCCGTAAACGCGATCTCGTGCCACATCGCAGTGACGACGGAAGAACTCTCCCGCCCTATCAAACATGGCTGGATCATTTCTGCGACGCGCTTCATACATAACCATCCAAAGCGTTTCAATAGCATGACCGGTATAAACAAGTTGTTCGTATAAGTTTGTTGGCCGTGATAGATCGTGATTAATTAGCTCGTTTATAAGTTGGAAACGAGGATTGTAATGGTGATTCAAAAGCGCGTCGATTGATCGATCTGAAATTTGCTGCAGCTGTGGATCAGTATACATAGCCAACATTTGGGTTGTTGTACCCAGGAAAACCATCCAGTGACCTTCGATTCTTGCTCCCGGAAACGGGGGTGCCGACGGACCAAGATAAGTCTGTCCAATCTCCGGAAGATAGTCAGGTTGGTCATATTTACGAAGGCATTTAAGAACAATCTCTCGCGCCTGGTCCCAATATTTACGTTCACCACTGGCTCGCGAAAACTCGACCAGGCCTTCAGCAATGAACATGTCGCTATAGATGTCCCGATCTGGCGATCCATACGGAGTACCATCTCGCTCCAACTCTTTTGGCCAAAATGCCTCAGGATCATTCGGCTTGCTTCGCTCAACCATGCGAACACTCGCATGGCTCCCGTTGGCGTTCATCGCCGCGGGTCTTGCT
>JAZKAG010000089.1:14049-31086 GCA_040389265.1 Acidobacteriota bacterium | reverse complement strand
ACGGCGCCGGCTGCAAAGTCCAGATACTTTTGTTCATGAGCCAGATTGTTGTACAGGAAGGAATAGACCCACATACCACGCCCTTGAAACCAGGTAATCTTTTCCCAATTGACGCGTTCCCCGTTGGGGCGAACGGAGCAGGCAAAACCACCATACTTGTGGTCAATGACGAAGCGCTCATGAAAGGGAAGATAATCGTCGAACAGATCCCTGTGGTATTGATCGAGGATCGACTGTAGATTAAGGTCCTGAATTGTATTTATCCTCGTCAGGGCTTTGGTAGCCGCTGAAGGCAACGCTGGCAGTCCCAGAGTTGCTGCAAACATCTGACCGAATAGACGGCGATTCATTTGTTCTCCGGGTTGAATGTCATGTGGCCAGATGCCGGTTTCGGTTCGGGTGGACAGTCTATTCAGCGAAGCAGTCTCGAACTTTGCCGTTAAAGATCTACGGTTTTCGCTCAATCTTTTCGACTAAAGGACCTAGGCCACACTTACCCGCATAAATCGATGACCCTCCCGGCAAAAACGTCTTCGCAACGGCAAGAAGAGGATCGGCAGGATTAAGCGACAACTGCCAAATCACCGCACCATCGGTATATTTGCAGGTCTCTTCTAACGTCTGCTTAAAAACTTTGGGGCTGGGATTTCCTTCCTTGTGCCACGAAGTCCAATGCGCATAAACGCCTCCATAGACCGGGAAGCGCCCATCGACAACGTCTCGGCTATATTCCAGAATGGATCGCAGACCGCCGGTCGACTCCAGGTTTACCCACCACAACATCACACCGTCCACACAACCAGCGAGGCGATCCGCGACATTCCGATCCAAATCGTAGATCGTTGGCACGAACAGGAAGTGCGGATTCACCTCTTTTGTCGCTGCATAAATCTTGCAGCCATAGTCCTTGGTAAATGTCTTTCCGTTGATCCCGTCATTGATGTAGTCATCAATATTAAAACCGCGCAAGTTTTTGTATTTGAGAGACAGCTTGGCAAAAGCCCGCGACCACGCAACATAATCAAGGTGATAAGGCGGCGTTTTCGCCCCGCCCTCTGCGGGCGGAACAATCACAACCCACGTCACGATGTTGGTGTCCTTAGTAGCCTCAAGGAGTTTTTGAAAATTACCATACGTATTCTGTGGATTCGAGCCCTCGATCACGAAGACTTCACATTGAAAGCCTGCTGAACGAAGTTGATTGACCTTATCGCTTATATCGAAGTTGTTGCTTCCAGGATCGACAGGCAGCCACCATGCGCAAGGCGAGGATCCCATGGCATGCCACTCACGTGTTTTTTGCGTTTGTGCTGCATTCGCCGGGCCACGTTCCTGCGCTCCGAGAGATGCCACAAGAAATAAACAGAGACAAATGCCGCAGATACCGGATATTATGCGATTCATTCACTTTTCCTAATCCAGGTGGATTGTCAACTGGCGCGACTGTTTTCCAAACCGACGGTAATACTATCAATTCGTGTCGGAAGCAGCTATTCGCCAAACATAAACATACGCTGCACCTTGCGTTCTGAGCTGTCAAGCATCAAAACGTGCGACGTTCTGCATAGTAGAATATAGAGTTATTGTCTTCTATCGGGGTTCTGGCATTAATGTAGCGGTTCGACACTCAAGCTACGGAATTCCTATATTTCAATAACGGCCTGGCAAGCGTCCGCAACTGCGATCGAGAAGCAGTCACCCAAGTGCCCTTTTGACTCTGTGATGTATTCGAGTGGCGATGCCACATGCACCGGGCTAGAAGCGCGAAATAAATGGAGAATAATGCCGCAAATTACTGAACTTTGCACACAGTTCATCCAGTTCTCCTAACTTGTTTGGATCGGCCGCCAGCGTTACTATCCATCAACCGGCAGTCTTGCGGATCGGTTCGTAGTAGAAGGACAATGTTCGCGGGGCATCCGGATTGCACCGTCCCTTGGTTTTTCAGGTACGACCCTTCTACAAGGGCGGGGCGTTCTGTACAGCAGGATAAAACCACTTGATTTTCCATCTATGCTTCTAATTTGTGGAATAATAACGCGAAAGATAGAAAAGCTTCCCTTACAATACCCTTCAGAGTTGCAGGCTAAGTTGCCGGAACACTATGCCAACCAATAACCACATTGAAGCGATTGCACGCATGTTGCGGGTTCTGGAAGCGTTTGAAGGAAAGTCCGAAGTCAGCTTGAGTGACCTTGCAAGTCGTGTGGAGATTGTTAAAAGCTCCATCTACAGAATTCTCTTCACGCTGGAGCAGTCTGGCTACGTTTCCAAGAGCGAGAGCGGTAGGTATTCCATCTCGCCCCGTTTTGGCCGCCTTGCTGGTGAAACCCAGTCCAGCCTCGGAAGTGAGCTTCCTGCCATCGCTCTCCCCTTCATGGCGGCACTCCTGCGCCGCTTTCAGGAAACAGTGAACCTGGGGGTACTGAATGGAGATGAAGTTCTTTACATTCGAGTTCTGGAAAGCCCTCATGCTTTTCGTCTGGCAGCCCATGCAGGCATGCGAAGCCCTTTGCATTCGACAGCGATGGGAAAAACGCTGCTATGCCACATGTCCCCGGCGGAGATAAACAGAATTTTGAAAGGGAAAACATTGCGGCGCCTGACGACGCGGACGATCTGCGACCGCCCCACCTTCGTAAAGGAATTGGCCAAGGTGCGCAAGCGCGGCTATTCGATCGATAACGGCGAAGATTCCGACGGCGCAAAATGTTATGGCGCGGCAATTGTGAATGCTGAGGGAAAGGCTTTAGCCGCGATGAGCATTTCTGGTCCAGCCTTGCGCATGGATCGGGTTCCGGAGCGTTCGATTGGAGCAAGCTTGATAGGCGCATGCCGGGACATTTCAATGCTGTTAGGTTATACATCTCCCGTTAGCCGGAATACAGGAGGCTGAACACAATGGACTTAGCCCTATTCGGTGGAACTCCCATCCGGCAGAAACCGTTTTCCCCCTGGCCAATGTTCGGGCGGGCGGAAGAAGAGTCGCTTATAAAAATTCTGCGCAGTGGATCTTGGGGTGGATACAACAAGCAAGTCAAAGAGTTTGAATCGGCTTTCGCCGCGATGCACCGCACAAGCCACGCGATTTCCTGCGTGAACGGGACTGTCGCTCTTGAAGTGGTGCTCCGAGCAGCCGGGGTGCAATGTGGGGATGAAGTGATTGTCCCGCCATTCACCTTCGTATCGACAGCCACATCCGTACTGCTTTGCCATGGATGCCCGGTTTTCGCCGACATCGATCCGGATACGCTGAATCTTTCTCCCGCCGCAGTCGAAGCTGCGATTACGCCGCGCACGCGAGCTGTGATTGTGGTTCACTTCGGGGGGCATCCAGCCGACATGGACGCGCTATCGGCAATCGCGCGCAAGCATGGCATTGCCCTGATCGAGGACTGTGCACACGCCCATGGTGCATCCTGGGGCGGTATTCCGGTTGGAAATTTTGGGGTCGCCGGAACGTTCAGCTTTCAGGCATTCAAGCTGATTACATCAGGCGAAGGTGGCATGGTACTTACTAACTCTTCTGAAATCTCCGACAAGGTATGGGCTTATTGCAATCAGGGGAGAAGGAAGAACGCGGGCTGGTTTGAACATTACACGCTCGGCAGCAACTATCGCCTCACGGCCTTCCAGGCCGCAGTGCTTGATGAACAACTCAAAAAACTTCCTGAACAAACGCGCCTGCGTGAGCAGAATGTCAACTACCTGCGAGAGCAGATTTCCGGATTGCCTGCTTTCAAAATTGCTCCCGTTCATCCCAACGTTCAGAACGATCCACACTATCTCGTCACACTGCGATACCTCTCTTTTGCAATGGAAGGCGTGAGCAGGGCGACCGTTCTTGAGGCTCTGCAGGCCGAAGGGATTCCGGCGATACCAACATATCCGCATCCTTTATATCGCAATCCTCTTTTCACCACGGATCAGTTGCCGCCATGCCGTTGTGGAAGCTGGAAGCCGGCCCAGGATTACCGGTCCCTCAACCTTGAGGAAAGCGAGCGGGCCTGTCGAGACGGGATATGGTTAGAACACAGTGTCTTTCTGGGTGCCACGAAAGATATGGATGACATCGCTGCGGCTTTTCGCAAGGTACAGCAGAATGTGGCCGCGCTTCGCCGCCGGGAAGCCACAACGCACACTGTCGCGACTTCGGTATAGCAAACCGTGAAGAGATTCTTCAGCCTCGCTCTCTTAGGCTCCTTTAGCTGTCTGCCCGCGATCGTCTTAGGAATGCCTCTGGCCTCGAACAGGTCGGGTTCACTGCAAGACTTGCCGAGCCAATATTCCCGCTGGAGCTTTGTAGAAGATTTCAGCGCGGGAATCCCTGCATGGATGAGTTACCCGCTCCCGCAGGATGTGGGATACGATCCTTCCATTTATACAGAGCCCATCAATGACAGTCATGTCCTTGTCCGAGACGTAATTGCAAACGGTCAGCAAACAGTACGCGTGGGGCTGGTCAAACCTATACGTTTTCGCATAACTCCAGAGTCCATCATTCACCTGAGATATGAGATAGAGATGGGTGGCATTGTGGGACCATTGGAGTTCACTGTTGGCACAGAATCCGGTCAAACATATTTAGCTTTTCTTCCAACCGGGAACGGCGAACATGTCATCGATATCCCAGGATCCATGCTGCGCATTCCTGCCTCGGGCGCAGATGTGCAGGTTTTAGTGATCGAGGCGGATGCTGCGCATCCTGTTCCTGGAGCGCACAACAAGCTGATACTTGAAGCAATAAAAATCGATGCGGAGAGAAGAGCCTCCATTCCAGTAGCACTTCCCCACCTCGTCCGCTCCGCAACAATGGACACACCTGTAGCTGTCAATACGGTGCACGCAGATGATCCGATACTCACCATTCAGACCAGCCGACAGAGTGAGAATGCAGAAATTACCTTGTTCGATGGAAATGCAAAACAGATAAAGACTCAGGCACTCGGCCAAGGTCACATCAATCTCGGCCCGTCGCCCACGCCTGGACTATGGCGGGCTCGCCTGAGTGATGGCGGGGCGCAAATTGATTTCCGCTTTCTCGTTCTTGGACATGTTCCACCGCACCCAAGGCTGTTGCTGACACCAGAGCGGCTGGAACAACTAAAGCAGCAAATGCCGTCGGACGCGCTGCGCAAGATCATCCGTGAGAAAGCAGCTTCTTCCGCCGCTGCGATTACCGACAATCCAAAGGCCGGTGAGAATATCCGCCTGATGTCGCCTGATTCCGTTTTTCCAGGATTGCGCGACTATGCGGCGCTGCTCGGCAATTATGGCAATGCCATTATGTTGAATGCGCTCGATTACCGCCTTCGGGGATCGAAAGAGTCCCTCGATGCAGCTCGGCGGGCTCTGCTCGCTGCCTCGCAATGGCCAACCTGGACTCCGGCCTGGTTCTCAGCCCATGGCCTTCATACCTACTATTTCGTCGGAATATTCATGCAGCAAAGCGCATTTGGCTATGACTTGATCGCCGATCAACTCAGCGCCAGCGAAAAAGAACAGATCGCGAACGGGTTTTACAGAAACGGCATTCTCCCAACGGTTGAAGAGTATTTCCTGAACGATCGCATGCCCATTGCCGCCAGCAACCATATGGCGCACTCGATTGGCGGAGCTATTGCGGGCTGCATTGCCGTCTATGGAGACGTGCCCGACTGGAACGCGCGTTTCGCGCCTGCCTTGGCCGAGCTTCTCGTAAGCGATGAAAAGCTATTGCACGGTCTCTTCCCGGGTGACGGCAGTGAAGCGGAACCCGCTGGTTATGAAGCTTTCGCCATGGAGGGAATGGCGGTCGGCATGGCATCGCTTCAGCGCATCGGCATACAACCCTCGGGCACTCAGCGAATGATCGAATCTTTCTGGTGGCCTCATTATGTTCAATACAAGCCGGGTTATATGTTGGACACCGGCGATTGGGGCGGAGAACTTTCGTCCCTTTCCGGATACGCCTGGGCAGCGGAGTATTCCGGCGATCCGACGTTGCGTGCATTCTATGATTCAGCGCTCACACACAGCCTGAAAAGCATTTTCAAATCTGAGCAGAACAATCAAACGGCGCCCTACGCCCCAGATATGCTGGACTTGATCTGTTGCACGAAACCTGCCGCTGCCGTCCCTGCCGCTCCGCTCTCCAGGTTGTTTCCTTTGCGTGGAAGCGCGGCATTGCGCAGTGGATGGGGCCAGAACGACACGCTGGTTTCAATTCGTGCCGGCGCCTGGTTCAATCATGAACATCATGATGAAGGTAGTTTTCAGGTGGCATCATCTGGCGAGGAGTTAGTTGGTGAGGCCGGTTACGCCGATTACTATACCGACCCACGCTATCAAAATTACTTCACGCAGGTACCAGGGCACAATACGATCATGCTGGACAACGACGCTTTCAGCCAGAATTCCTACCAAGGTCGCTACTGGAACAGCTTCGAGCATTCTCCCGCGATCACCCAACATGTTCTTGGAGATGGCATCGATTATCTGTCGGCAGATCTGGGGTCGGCCTATAACGGAAGTCTGAAGCGTTTTACACGAGAATTTCTCTTCCTGAAACCAGACGTACTGCTGATCCATGATCGCGTGAATGGAAACACTTCTCACCGCTATAGTTTTCTGCTCCATGTTCCAACCGGGGCTGTGCCCAGCGTGGATGGAACCACTGCTACTGTGCGCGGCAAGAATGCGAGCGCCTTTGCTGTGGCTGCTGGAACCTCAGCACACTGGGTAATCGAGACCGCCCCCATCCCAATCAATGCGTATAAAGACTTTGACATAATCTCAGTCGAGCCGCGAAACACGTTCCGGTTGGAGAGCGCACAAACAGACAACGCCGTGTTTACAGTAGGATTGCAATTTCTTCCTTCCAGTTCGGCCGTGGAATCGCTAAAGGCAATCTCAACTGACAATGCCGAGGGATTCTCTACGAATGCAGGCGCAGAAACGGTGACAGCCTTGTTTCGCACCAAGGCTGGAGAATTGTCGCAGAGTGGGTTCGCAACGGATGGCGGCGTGCTAGCTTTCGTTGCCGAACACCATTTACAACATCTCTTTATCGCGCAGGCACAATCATTCCGAGCAAATGGCCACGCCATTCTGTCATCCAACGTGCCTATAGACGCCGAGATCACCACCACAGCAAAGGAAGAAGATTTGCGGCTTTTCACCTCCGGTCCGGCTATCGTGAACATTGGAGTCAGAAGTCAGATTCGATCCGTCTCTCTGGATGGCGCGGGCATCAATCTCCAGAAGAACGGTGATACGGTTGAACTCAAGCTGAATCAGGGAGAGCATAGTGTCCACATCGCCTATTGAACCGGCGCTTGACGAATGCGCTGACTGGGACATTTTCGATGCCAACGTATACGTAGGACATTCCGGAATCAATGGAGCGCTGGCGCTCGAAGCGCCCGAACTTCTTCTTGAAATGGACCGGTTTGGAATCAAGCGGGCGATAGCGAGCCATTTCGTCGGCCATGAATATGACGCAGTAGAGGGAAACCGAGCGCTCGAGCGCGATGCAAACCCTCGTTTCGTGCCGGCGTGGAGCGTTTCTCCTGATCCCTCTTCCCTTGCGGATCTGGAACAGCGCGCTGCGCGGGTTGTTCGCCTGTGGTTTGACGCGGCGCACCACAATTTTTCAAGCGCGACCTGGTGTGCCGGCGAACTGTTTGAGTTTCTCCAGGCAAATCACGTCTTAACCGTCATCTCACGCCCGGAGATTGAGTGGAATGCCGTCGCCGAGCTTATCCAAAATTTTCCGCGGCTCAATGTGTTGCTGTTGGACATCGGATACCGCAGCGATCGCTATCTATTCCCTCTGCTGAAAAAATATCCGAATTTGTATTTCGACAGCTCCATCTATGTCGCTCATAGGCAACTGGAATGGTATCTGGAACAATTCGGGCCCGACCGCATGGTGTTCGGCAGCAGGCTACCGCTTTATACGCCGGGGGCTGCGCTAATGACCCTTGGAACCGCCCGCGTTCCGGACTCTACCCGTGTCGCTGTGGCAGGCGGAAATCTGCGGCGCCTGATTGGAGAGAGCGCATGAAATCGCCCATCCCAATCCTGGATTGTCACGGACATCTCGGCGTCCATCCAGATTTTCCTGCCTATAAAACCAGCCCAGAGGAAATGCTTTCCGTCATGGATGCATTGAACATCGAGCAACTCGCAGTCACCTCTACACTTGCCTGCTTCAACGATTGTCCGCGCGGAAACAGGGACATGGCGGAGGTAGTCCGAAAATACCCGCAGCGCTTTCTTCCCTATGTCACAGTGAATCCAAATCCCCGTGGCGAGGCGTTGCAGCAGCTGACAAAGTATGCCGATCTGCACCATCCTCCTCTCATTAAGTTCCATCCGGACTTGCACAAATATCCGGTCGACGGGCCAAACTATCTTCCGGCGTGGGATTATGCGCACCAGATGCACGCCATCGTGCTTGTGCATACGTGGGACTCAGACGCGAATTGTGGACCGCTCATGTTTAGCAGAATCGCCAAGCAGTTCCCGCGAGCTCGCATCCTACTGGGGCACTCTGGTGTCTCCTGGCGGGGCTATCAACAAGCGATTGAGGTCGCAAAACAGACCCACAACACTTACCTCGATATCTCCGGATCTCAAAGCCACCGCACGGTTCTGGAACTTTGCGTTGCGGAAGTGGGCGCCGAGCGAGTGCTGTTCGGCTCGGACATGCCTTATCTTGAAGCCTCTGTCCAATTGGGCCGGGTGCTGACTGCCAGAATTCCCGATGACGCGAAGTATGCCATTTTGCGAAATAATTTTCTCCGGCTCTTGACGGAAAACTAGAAAGCTTTACAAGGCAGGTTGGACACACACCATGGATAAAGTTCGAATCGGGGTGATTGGCCTCGGCATTATGGGCGAACTTTACGTGAGAATTTATGCGGCGCATCCGCTGGCCCAGGTGGTGGCTGTCAGTTCACGTCGCCAAAGTCGCGTGGACGAAATCCAAACACAATACGGCGTTGAGGCTGGTTATACAAATTATCGGAAGATGCTGGAACGAAATGATCTCGACGCGGTCGTAGTTGCTACACCAGACGCTCACCACTTCATCCCCGCACGCGACGTACTTGAATCCGGTAAGCATACATTTGTCGAGAAGCCATTTACGACCAGTGTCGCGGAAGCGGATGAACTGGTCCGCATCGCAAAAGATAAGAGCCTTAAAATTCAGGTGGCATTTAACCATCGCTGGCTATCTCCATACCAGCAGGCGAAAATGTCGATTGCGCAAGGTGAGATCGGCGAGCCCTTGGCCGGATATGCCCGGAAGAATGACACCATCTTCGTGGCCACGGAATACATCAACTGGGCGGGCCAAACCACGCCTGCATGGTTTCTCTCCTCGCACGATATCGATCTGATGCGCTGGTTCCTCGACTCCGAACCCACGGAGGCCCGTGCATGGGGGCGAAAGTCCGTGCTGGCGGCTCGCGGTATTCCCACTTACGACATTATTCAGTCGCAGGTAAAATTTGCCTCCGGAGCATTCGTAACATTTGAGTCGGCATGGGTCTATCCAAATACCTTCCCCAGCATCGTGGACTCCTTTGTCGAAATCATCGGCGGCGCGGGACACATACACATGGACCGCAAATGCGAATCCATCGAGATAAGCACAGCCAAACAATTTTCCTATCCGAAGGGATTTCTGAACCTGGAGATCTTCGGCCGCATGCGGGGAGCCTTCCCTTCATGCCTGGAAGATTTTCTCTATGCCGTGCTGGACAATACCGTACCCCGAGTCACTGGGCTCGATGGGCGCCAGGTGACGGCCACACTGGAGGCGATCCACAAATCTCTGGAGAGCGGCAACACGGAATCGGTCACCCAACCCTCACAAGTGGATCCGGTGTCCGATGCACGGCCCTGACATTGCGATCATCGCCTGCTATTTCTTGACGATGATTGCGGTAGGTGCCGTTTATTCGCGCCACATGCGTTCGGCGGATATGTACTTCGCCGGCGGCAAGCAGTTGCCGTGGTGGCTGGGCGGCATCTCTTTCGTGATGTCGTACCTGAGTGCGATGTCCATAATTGTTTATGCCGGGTTGGGTTATCAGTACGGAATGGTTGCGCTGACGATTTACTGGACTACGGTTCCGGCTGGACTTCTTACCACCTGGCTATTCGCACGACGCTGGCGCAGAGCGGGCGTCATTACTCCCACGCAATTTCTGGAAGATCGATTTTCACCATCGATCCGACAGCTTTTCGTATGGTCGGGAGTTCCTCTCAAGATCATCGATGAAAGCCTGAAAGTTGTCGCAATCGGGATTTTTGTGTCGGCTGGCCTCGGCATCTCCGCCACCACGTCTATGGTGACCATCGGGACGACCATCCTTATATACTCTGTCGCCGGAGGACTATGGGCCGTCGTTGTCACCGATTTCGTGCAATTCGTCCTTGTCACTGGCGGAATTTTATTGCTCCTGCCGCTTACCTATCGAGCAGCAGGTGGATGGACGCATTTTGTACATAACGTTCCGCATGGCTTCTTTCATCCGGTCCATTCACCTTATACATCGAGCTATATCGTCGCGTTCCTGGTCTTAAGCTGCCTCTCGCTTTCCGGGAACTGGTCACTCATTCAGAAGTTTTATTCCGCACGCAGCGATCGTGAGGCAGTACAGATGGGGTGGCTCGCTTCCCTGCTGTTTTTGGCGCTACCGCCGGTGTGGATTTTCACAGGGATGCTGGCCCGTTCCTTCGTGTCGCCCATTGGGTTCGATCCGCAAACGATCTATGCCCACCTTGCGGCCCAGTTGCTCCCCTATGGAATGCTTGGCTTGATTGTGGCGGCTTTGTTCGCGGCGACAATGTCGGTCCTTTCTTCCGGCTACAACGTGATGTCCGCAGTGCTCACACTGGACGTATATCAGAGATGGATGAGACCGCAGGCTGAACACAAGGAACTGGTGCTGGTGGGACGTCTACTCACGGCGGTGATTGGCATCATCGTGCTGCTTCTCGCTCTTGCAATCAGCTACTACCGTTGGGGCATCTTCAACACAATGGTGGCTGCCTTCGGATTTCTCCTTCCCCCTACGGTGTTGCCACTTCTCGCTGGCTTGCTGAGCCGCCGGCTATCCTCTGCCGGCGCGCTGGCTGGCTTCGTCACCGGCCTTGTCATCGGAGGAGCCATGCTCGGCTACCGCCTGGCCGCGCACCCTCCGGATGCCGGCGCTTTTCAAGCCGCCAGCATCCTTGTTCCTGCAGTATGCACCTTTCTGGTTTTGTGGGGATGGGCAACCTGGCTTCCAGCGCAGGGTGAGGAAAAAGAGCGAGCCGCGCGCTTCATTGTTGGCCTCGGCGAAACCTCAAAAGACTCCGAAGGTCTTGTCGCCAGCCCAGCTCCCATCGCCGGTTTGGTAATCGGAATCATGGGATCTGTGCTTGTCGTCGTCGGCATATTCCCGCTCGCTTCCGGCGCGAAGATTCCTCCTATCACCCTCGGGATGGGCACCATCTTTTTCATTATTGGTATGGGAATGGTCTCTACTCGCTGGCTACGATCGCCGAGATCCGGAGAAAAGGCGAGGAGTTAACTTCAAAAACTACCGTGTGTGGAACGCGCGCATATTCCAATCGATTGACGTTTATATGTCAATAAATATAATCGTGTTTGTCCTGGAGAAACGACGGTTTGCGCAAATTTCGGTACAGAAATGGCTCCCACACGCCGTAAATCACCCGCCAAGAGGATATTCGACAATGAAACTGCCATTGGTTGCCATAGTAAGTTGGATATTGGTCGCGTGGAGTTTTCAGGCAGCCCATGCGGGGGTGGAACAGCTTGCTACCTATAGGGGACCCGGTGCGATTGACGGTGCTGTGGTCGGTCCTGGCCCTACTTCCGGGAGTGAGCGTCTGTATCTCGCTTACATGTACGTGAACCGTACAGTTGATCTCGTCTCGGTTGACCCCGCCAGTGGAAAGTGGCAAACCTTCGAGAACCCGGCAAAATCGGAATTCGGCGCAATCATGGCTCTCGGACCAGACGGGAACATTTACCTCGGCACTCGAGCCCATGCACATATCTACCGGCTGAATCCCCGCACGAACAACTATCAAGACCTCGGCCAGCCGGCACCTGGAGAGGCCTACATCTATGGGCTCGTTACGGGTTCCGACGGCAAACTCTATGGATGCACCTATCCCTCAGCCAAACTTGTACGCTATGACCCGGCCTCGGGAAAATCCGAGGACCTTGGGCGCATGGATCCAAAAGAGAATTATGCAAAGTCGATTGCGGCAAGCGATGACGGATTCGTTTATACAGGGATCGGGGCCGCACGGGCGCATCTGGTTGCCTACCAAATCTCCACTGGCAAACATCGCGACATCCTTCCCGCATCGGCAGAAAACGCGATCGATCAGTTGGGTCAAGGAAGCATTGCCATCGTCCATAAAGGAAAAGATGGAAGAATATATGCGGTCGCCGGCAAACAATATTTCGTGGTGAAGGACTGGGTTGCGCGGGAGATTCCAGAGAAGGAAATGCAAGCCGCGGCCTCGACAACTCTCCTGAAAGATGGCCGCGACGTGACTGTCGACGGCAATGAGCTTGTCATCCACAAACCAGGATCCATCAATGTGGAGCGGATACCTTATACCTATTCGGGCCGGGAAGGAGTAGCGTTCCGGATCGGCGCCGGTCCGGATGGACACATCTATGGCAGTTCCGTGCTTCCCTTCCATCTTTTCAGCGTGGATGTGGATACAAAACAGCTGAAAGATTTTGGCTATCTGGGCGTGGGCGAGGCATATTCGCTGGTTCCGTTTGACGGCAAGCTCTACATAGCTGCGTACGATGGAGTGAACAAAGCGCCCCTGATGGCATTCGACCCCGTCCAACACTTTGCTCCAGGCACCAGTGCAGATTCAAACCCATTGCTTATCACCTATGACGGGGCCGATACCGGCTGGCGGCCCGAAGCGATGGTCCAGGGTCCAGACAAGAAATTCTATATTGGTTCTGTCGCAGGATATGGAAGCGTGAGTGGACCGCTTACCATCTTCGATCCTCGCACCGGTCAAGTGACGAAGTTTTCGGATGTTGTCCCAGGAGAAAGCGTGGTGTCGTTGACCGCGGCGAAAGATCTCATCATAGGCGGGACGTCCATTTCCGGTGGTGGGGGCAGCCACGCGACAGAGCACGAAGCGAAGTTATTTTTGTGGGACGCTCTGCACAACCGAAAAACCTATGAAACCGTTCCTGTGCCCGCCGCCACGGAGATCACCGATCTTCTGGCATTACCGGAAGATAAGGTCATGGGGATCGCAATCGGCGTGAAACCGGATCTTGCAAATCCCGCTTCAACTTCGTCGGGCGGCAATAGTCGGCTTTTCGTATTCGATCTTCACTCGCGCAAGGTCGACTACACTGTCCCGATTAATCTTCATGGGATAATTTTCAACAGCGTTGCCCTGGGACCTGATCATTCTGTCTGGGGCTTGGCGCAGGACGGAATTTTCCGCTTCGATCCCAGGACTCATCGTTTGCAATTGGAAGTAAACACTCCCGAGCCCGTGACTGCTGGTTTCGCGCTGTTGAATGGCAATCTCTACTATGCATCGAGTTCAGTCATCTACCGTTATGCCTTGCCAAACGGCCTGAATCGACCGAATACTAGCAGTGGCGGAGGGCGATAGTTGACCCTGTCGTGATTCAACGAATCGAAGCGCGCTGCCTTGCGGACCGTTAGGTGTCATGATGCCCTGGGTTGATAGGTTTTTCTTATTCACGCAGTGATTTGAAATATTGTTATGAACGAAATCTTCATTTCGCAAAGTCGGAGTTGAAATGGCGAAGTCGGATGTTTACTACATAGAAGTGATCGGGAAGACACTAGACGTTCTTGAAGCGTTTGCACAGGTGCCGCAACGTCAGCTATCGCTTCAAGAGATCTCTCTGCAGTTGTCGCTGAACAAAAATGCCGTATTTCGGATACTCTACTCCCTTGCGCAACACGGATACGTGGTAAAGGAAAATCAAAAGTATGAACTGGGTCCCAAGCTTGTAGAGCTGAACAATGCGAGATTACGACGCACCGATCTGCTATCGGTAACGACACCACTGCTCGATTCATTGCGCGATCAGTTCGGAGAAACCGTCAACCTGGGTGTGTTGGACAAAGACGAGATTCGCTACATTGGAGTTTGGGAGAGCTACGACCGATTCCGTCTTGCGGAAAGGGTAGGTGCTGTTGATATGCTCCATTGCAGTGCCCTCGGGAAAGCCTACCTTGCATGCCTACCCCCTGACGAAGTACGCATGCTGCTGGGGACAAAACGTTTGCCTGCGCAGACCAAGAACACGATAACCTCGCTCGTCGCACTGAAATCCAATCTTGAGACAATTCGAAAGCGTGGATACGCGGTGGATGCCGAGGAAAGTACATTGGGCGTTTGCTGCATCGCCAGCGCCATTTGGAATCCGGAACAAACACGCCCAATCGCGGCTTTCAGCATCTCCGGTCCAATTGTGCGCCTGAGCCAGGAGCGAGTGGCCGAAATAGGTAAAGTACTTAAAATGACGGCGACGGAGATTCAGAAAAAAATGGGCAGCTATTCACCCAATCCACAAGCTATCTCCTCGAACGGAAAAAAGAAACGGCATAAACGCATCTCCCGTTAAAGGATTCGCTGCGGAATGCTGATAAGAGGAAAGCAACGTGGACTTTTTGGCTTGAAATTGCCTGATAGAGGTAAGAATCAGACCTTCGATCTTGCTGCATTCAAAATCATTAGCAAATAGAAACATCAGGATGGGACTCATGATTATCACATCCCTGCTTCGTCTAAGATTCCCTCTCATCGGGTTTTTGTTAATTTCACCGCTTTTGGCCTGTTGCTCCTCTTCCACGCAAAAACCATCATCCTCCGCCTCCTCGCAATACGACTCCTTTGTGAATACCGAAACGCTGCAGCCGAAGTCTGTAGCTCCAGACGTTCTCAGCGTTGGACCTATGGCAACCAATCTGTGGACCTTTAACGCTCTGAACATGTACGACCCAGGCCTGAAGACGCAGGTCTTCTATATCACCTCCTTCGTCGAGGCGCCAGGCAGGACCGGTCAGCTCATTCGTCTCGACTATCTTCACAACCAGGCCAAGGCCTGGACGATGCCCGCAGGAATCGGAGCCTGGGGAATCATCAAGGGTCAGGACGGCAACCTCTATATGGGGACTTACAACGAAGGGAAACTACTTTGCTTCAATCCACGCACAGAAAAGTGGATTCCCATCCCTCAAGCTCCTGAAGCCTTTCGAAAAAAAGAATCCATTGTTACAGATCTTGTGCTCGCACCGAATGGAGATATTTACTATGGAACTTATCCCGGCGCCCATCTGGTCCGCTATGATCCGCATGCAGGAACGGTCACAGACCTGGGCAAAGCCGGTGATGAGAAATACCTTCGCTGGCTGGCAGTAACTGGTAAGGGCATAATTCTCTGCGGCATGGGGCCGCGGCATGGCAGCGTCATTGCATTTAATCCCCATACCCACGCTTTTCATACCATAACTCCCAAGCAATATCAGACGCCGGGAGTCTTTTCCAAGCCGCTGACAACTGGCCGTTATGTCATCGAGTGCCAACACCGGCCCGGTGGCAGGGTTCTAGTTTATGATCCAGTAACCTTCAAAATGCTGCACACATTCACTGTTCCTCTAAAGAACAATGGGTCGGGAACCCAATCAATTTTTACGCTTGTCGACTCCAACCATGTGCTTTACCAGGATGACGATCTGAAATTGATGGAACTCGACCTGACAAACGGTAAACGTACAGTATTGTTTGCATCGCCCAGAACAGCCGCGAATAACCGGTGGTATTTCGATAAATCCGGAAATATTCTTGGTTTACTCGTTCAATCGTATGTTTATCTAAATCGCAGTACAGGTACAGTTACGCATCACCCGATTCTCCTCCCGCATCCTGGCCAACATGTTATGTGGCTCCGTTCTGCTCCAAATGGGCTCATCTACGGCGGCCCACCTCTCGGGCAGACCTTTTTCTCTTTTGACGCGCAACGAAACCTACTGACCTCCTACGATCAGGTGATTGATCGTACCGGAGAGATTTATTACGGTATCCCCTACGAAGGCAAACTCTATACCATCTCTTATGCCGAGGCCGGCTTGGCTGTATTCGATCCTTCCAAGCATTGGAATCCCGGCGAAGGTGCCTCATCCAATCCGCGAACTATTTTGTATATTCCGAAGGATCAATACAGACCTGTGGGAGGAATTCATCTAGGGCCGGGGGGAAAGATGTACATCGGCACCCAGCCTGATTATGGTTTGGTGGGTGGAGCACTTTCGGTATTCGATCCGGTAACGGAAAAGCTGGACGTTTATCGGAACATCATCCCAGAAGAAGAAATCGGGGCGATTGCGACGGATGAACGCTATGTCTATTGCGAGGCCGACAACCGGGGAGGCAGCGGCAGTGATGCTGTTGCCTCAGGAACCCACTTCTTCGTCTGGGATCCTCAACTTCGCAAGATTATTTTCGACCACGTTTTCCCGGATGACGGTAGCTTTGGCGCCATTGCTGCAGTTCACGGACATGCCTATTTTGTGCGAGGTGAAGAAGTGATGGACTATGATTCCGCCGCTCGAACTTTGAAGTCTGATTACCATTTTGATCGCCCCCGTTCTGTTCCGGCGGAAAGCCTGAAGGCTGTTAAGGACGGAACTCTCTATGGAATCTTTGGAGGCGAGCTAGGGCACTTTGACCCTTCAATGCGCAAAGTCGAATTGTTTCCCGATACAGCCGGTCACGCCACCAGCGGGTTAACCATCGGCGCAGATGGCACGGTTTATTTCGGAAGCAATACGGATGTGTGGATCTATCATCCGAAAGTTCCCAGTCCACCGGCAGCATTAGGGCAGTAGTGAGTTCCTATCAATGTAAACGCGGGTTTCCCGGAAACATTTTCTTTGGACCCGAATAGCAGTAGTGAAGATAGTATCCAGCCCACAAAGGGAGAGTCGACTGCTGGAA
>JAZKAG010000089.1:0-14039 GCA_040389265.1 Acidobacteriota bacterium | reverse complement strand
TCAAGCCTCTGTATTTATCCCTAACCAAACGCAATTAGAACCTATCCAATTCCCCAGTCGAGAGAGCGACTCACTTTCGTCCTGTTCAGACGCTTCCCTGCTCGCCTTACTGCCCAAAGCTCAGCGGAGGGCTAGGAGATTTTGGTTGATAAATCCACACATCCGTATTGCTTCCGAAGTAGATGGCGCCATCCGCCCCAATGGTTAGCCCGCTGGTGGCGTGACCGGCTGTATCCGGGAAGAAATCGACTTTGTGCGCGGAAGGATCAATATGTGCCAGTTCTTTTCCCAGGATGCCCCAAAGTGTTCCATCCTTTGCTGCCTGTAAACTTTCTAGGGGCACCCGCCGCGGTGTATCAAAGCTATAGATAGAGGCAAGGATCTGGGTTGCCTGGTTGTAATCCATCAACTTATCGTGCACTACAAAATAAGCATGCCCATGGACTGCCGCAATGGCGCCAAAGGCACTGCCATCCGGGAAAACGTGGTCAAAAACGACCTTCTTCAGCTGAGTATCCCAGACAAAAAAATGAACTCCGCTGGCGATGGGCTTGCTGCCGCCGCCACCACCGCTGTCCGCTTCGCAATAGACGTAGCGATCATCCGTCGCGATGGCCCCGATCTCTTCATTCGGAATAATGTTCCGATAAACATCCAGTTTTTCCGTTGCGGGATCGAATATCGAAAGCGCCCCACCTACCAAACCATAATCAGGCTGGGTGCCAATGTACATCTTTCCCCCCGGCCCTAGATGAATCCCTCCCACAGGCCTGTATTGATCCTTCGGAATGCGCAGGATGGTACGAGGATTTGAATCTGCAACATCGCCCTGATCCCAGGCACGAGATGGGTCAAATACAGCCAACGTCGCCTCTACGTAGGAAATCGTGTAGAACTTCCCATTGTGAGGAATGGCGTAGTAGATTTCTCCACTTTGATCGATGACCTGATCGTAAGACTTCAGTTTCTGAGTGCCGGGGTCATAAGAAAACATTGTTTGGCCTAGCCCGGGACCCCCATAAATCAGGCCATCCGGCGCAGAACGTAGCCACAGGACTTCCTGGCCCAGGCCGTCGATAGGAATGCGATGCTTTTCCATGTGGCGGCTTTTTACATCGACATAGACATAAGATTGAACGCGAAGTCCCAGCAGGTTGCCGTGTGGCGCCAAATACCAGCGACCGTTCGCCACACTTCCAGGAGTGGCGTAGTAGATTTTTTTTGCGCCGTTTCTTAGGTCGATAACATAGATCGCCTGCCCTTCTTGGTACAGAAGATGATCAGCGTCCAGAAGATTGAACCCTGACGCATCCTGAAGCGGAAAGACATGAAGTAACTTCAGGGTATGGACGTCATACACCAGGACTTGATCCGGAGCAGGCTGAGCTATGTAATGCGTGGTCACGAGTGGCCGCGTTGAAACGCCGGTATCGCGATATTTGGCTGGTTCCAATTCGCTGAACTTGTGAGTCTTTGGATCATAAGCCAGTATTCGGCTTCTGCGGGTCCCAACACCGCAAAGTACGATTCCATCGGGGGTGACGGCGACATTGCGAAGATAGTTTTCATCCGCAGCACGGCCTAGATCGGTCACCGTTCCTGCATGCGGATCATAGCGAACCAGGTGAGCACCAGGATAGGTTCCATAATAGATGTCACCATTCGGAGCCTGTGCCACGTCGGCAATAATCGGTTCCTGTTTTCGGAATGATTCAGGCGCTTGCGGAAGCGAAATCCACGTTTCTGTGCGGGGGTTGAAACAGAGAAGCTGTCCTCCATTATAGGATCCGAGATAGATGTTGCCGTCGTGTCCCTCAATGATGCCCCAGGAGCCGATTCCCACCGGCAGCGCCCATGCTTTGGCGCTATTATTTCGATAATCCAGCCTTATTAGCTGACCCTTGCCCGCGGAATTAAAAGAAGTGATATAGAAAACATCTCTTCGCAAATTGGGATCGTAAACATTGATCGCATTGAACATCCAAAGATTTGTCGACACTGGCCCAACCTTCGAAAGACCCGGTCCAACAGGCTGAGGAACTAATATCGAGGAGCGTACCGCGGGATCAGCTGCTGAGGAGGCACCGAATGCTGCTGCTGTAGCTGCCCAAAGCAAAAGTAACCCGATCGTCTGCGATCGCCGTCTGCGGAGAGAAAGTTTCATTTCATCGTCCTTGTTGAAGGTGCCCATTAACCTAAGGGACTAAAAACAGACTCCATCTTGCCTTGTAAGTGCATTCCAGAAGCTCATTGGCGGCTTCATCATTTCGATCACGGAAAAGCAGAGCCTTGATTCTGCTCCAGATATCTATCCGCCGGTAGTAACCTTTGACGTGGTGCCGAGTCTTTGCAATGTCACTCAATCTTTCCTCGCGAGACCAATGGCATCCAGGTCTGTACGCGCTTCGTCATAGTGGCCCGAGCCGTAAGCATCGACGAACTGCTCTATCTGACCGGCCAACTTCCAGTAGGCAAGAGTATCTCTGATCGTGTATCGGCTATCCACTGGTCCGGCACCCAAGTTGGTCTGTGGTGCGGCTTTCTGCAGGGCAGGATAATCGCCCGCATCGTTGCGCGCATACAACGCATCTCGCGTTTTAAGAAAATACAGTTCGCGCGCTATATCCAGGCAGTAACGGCGTCGCTCCAACATCTGTGACTTGGCCGCCGCATCCTCATACATTGCTGCCCGTGGAGAAGATACAACTTTCTTCATTTCGGCAATCAGTCGCTGATCTTCAGAAATGGCGTTCGGCAGAATTTTTTCGTTATATTCGCTCATCATCGACTTGCGATCCAACGGAACAATCCGGGCCTGAGGGTCGAGCACCCGAGTCACACGAACAGGTGTCGGCCGTCCCGATTGAAAGATTTCCCAGGTGTCAAGGAAGCCATCGTGATTCGAATCGTAAGCGCGAATCTCCAAGTCCTTTTTGTCGTCTACAACATGGCCTACCTCAATCCACATCTCACTCGCGCCCCGAAGATGGTAGCGTTTGTCCACGCCGGAGTAATAGAGTTGACGGCTCTTCGTTGGAGATCCGAGAAATTCGCGCCGCATGTTCCATCGCTCGGTCGGCCCACCCGTATTCGCAAGGATGCGCCTCTCGAGGATCCAGAATTGACCTTCCCAGCGATGTACGTCGCGAGCCTCATCCCAGCTAAAGCCCGTTTCAGACGCTGGATAGTTTACTGCGTGTTGAAGCGCCGCCTTCCAATCCATTCGAATGACTGTCTGGGGCGCACGACGCCGTGGATTGGTGTAACGCATCTTCGGGAAGCTATAAGGCTCATGGCCCACCATCGTAAACCCGAAGTTATAGTGCGGACGATCCAGAGCATCGTGGCGCGGCTCAGGATCGATGTTGTAGCTCAGTCGCATGTTGCCAATCACCATTTCCTTTAAAGGAAGCGGTTCTTTCTGCCACATGGGGGAATAGCTATTGGCGATATCCAGGTCCTTCCCGTGTTCCACATGTGACGATTGCACCGCCGCCCGCAGAACGACTTCACCCAGACCATCGTGGTTCAAATCGTAAAAAGCGAACGGACATTCTGAAAGCGGTGTCCAGCTATGCTTCGCGGGATCATACTTGTTGACGTAGATCATCACGTTGCCGCGAAATTTGCTTTGGAACTGTTTGGCGTCGTACTGCCAATTCGTAATATGGAAAATCTGAGCGCCGTCGTTGTCGTAGTTTTCTCCGAACCATCCGTAGCGGAGATAGCCATTCTTGTAGTAACGAATCTCCATCTCATCGGCTTTCCCATCCTGGTTGTTATCCGTATAAACGACCATACGATCCACGATGCCGGTGCCGTGATAGCTCACCACATAAGCAGTGTCTGCCTGGTTCCAGATGTCTTTGGCATGGCCGCTGTCATCGATTGCTTCGACGATGTTGGCATCGCGACGGGTGATGATCGTATCGGGATGCCCATCATGATTCAAATCCAAAGTAAAACTCTGACCCTCTGCCAATTTCTGAGCCCGGGGCCACCAGGGCTGCTCAAGGAAGGTAAGCCGTCCGTCATTCGTCATCTCAGTCGCCTTCATATACCAAGGCGATTGGGAGCTCGATTTTCTTGCCGGCGATGCGTATAACAGCGCCGGACAAAGAACAAGACAAGCAAGGAGAAACTGCTCGCACATTTTTGGGAGGATTTCTGCCATACGCGCGGACTCAGGTACCTTCCTTGACGTCATATTTTCCTCAGGAATTTTTTCCCATTCGTCTGAAGGCCCGCCTCACATTGCAGAATCAAGCACTCTGCGCAATTTTTTGATTATCAACGTCAGGCTTTAGGCAATGACGCAGGCGAACGGAAAGGGCCACTGAGAAGCGAGCGATATAGTTCGTCAGAGACAACATCGCCGTCACCAAGAAAAAGAATCGTGCCGTCGGCATTCATCTCGCGGGATGCTTCAATCTGGCCGATCACCGTGGAAACCGTATTGCTGCCGCTGCTCCATAACACGCCGATCCCTGCATACGTCCGGCAGCGCGCACCCAGTGTATTCATGGTGAGAAGCAACCGCTTGCGAAAGGTGGCTACGTCATGCACATAGATCTGCGGTGCGTAGTAGTCCAACCAGTTCACGGCTGCCCAGTACGTCCAGTCTCGACCCAATCTCCGATCAATGCGCCAGTCATACGCTCCATTCGTTGAAAAAATGAATTTCGGGTATTCCTTCTGAAGCAGCTGATATAACTCGCTCATGAAGGCCGTAGGCCCGATACAACGAAAGTTGTTGGCTTCAGGGCTGCCAATCGACTGCGGTAACGGTTTTCCATTCAGCTTCGAAAAAACCTCAACACAAAGATCGCAAACACATTCGTCCGCATGGGTATAGCCGGGCTCTTCGACGTGCATTCCTTTCAACAGCGGATAGCGCTGATATGCCTTACGCAGCAATTCCAATTGCCAAAGACGCGCCTCGGGATGCAGTGGGCATAGATTGGCCCATCCACGCGGTGCGATCTTTCCCGTTTTCGTATCGGGAACCAGTTCATTGAGTCGGAGTGCAGCCCATTGGGGATTTCCCCCCACATGGGGATCGAAGTCGGGGCTTTGGCGGGAGCGATATTCCGAGAAGGCATACCATAACTCGGTATTCAATCCCGCTTGCGAGGCCTCTTCAATCAGAAAGCCCAAAGCGTCCCATCGAGCCTGGGGATGGGCCCCGAGGTATTCAGGGTGCTCCAGGGCGACAAGATACCCGTCTTTAGTCCACGGCAGGATGAGGTTAAAATGCGCATCCGCCAGCCGCTGCACCGCAGCCCGAATTTGCTTTTTCCCTTTTACCGGATCTGAGTCGAATGATCCCTCCGGGTGAATCCACACTCCCCGTACTTCTGGAGCCTGGGGCTGCGATTGAATAATGCTGCTCGCGCCCGCCTTCAAAGTGTGCGCTCCTAACGATCCCAGCAGAAGCCCCAAAAAATCTCGTCTCGGCAGCATACTTGAATGCTCTTTACCTTTCCTGTGGATAATGCGCATGGGAGTACCAGATAGCCACCGATGTGCGGCTCTAAAAGGAGGTCAGTCCGGATGGCCTGGCCTCCTTTTGCACAATTATGCGGATAAGGCTTAGAAAGAGACCCTCGCACCTAGCTGGATGTTGCGATTGCCAGTACCGGTTGTAACCATCCCAGCGGTTGGCTGCGGTACTCCTCCGTATTGGGTGGATGCTACCGTGTTACTCGGGTTCGACAGATTGAAGTGGTTGAATGCATCGAAGAAGTCCGCCCGGATCGTCATGTCGAGACGGTTCCAAGGCAATAGGATATGCTTCATCGCACTTATGTCCCAATTCGACGTACCCGGACCCCACAAGATGTTGCGTCCTGAATCTCCCCATGTCCAGGGTTGCGGAGGTCCAAATGCAGCTGGATTGAAATACGGAACTCCCTTGATCACATCATGGCCTGAGTGCGACAGATAAACCGGCACCCCCGGTATGCGGTCCGCACGTCCGGTAGCGCTTGCAGCATTGGTTCCATCATTACCCACCCAGCCGATAAAGTTCGATGGCGCGGTGAAGTTTACAGAAAATGGCAGACCCGTTGCGTAGGTTGTAATGCCGCTCACCTGCCAGCCTCCGGCCAACGCATTGACCAGCCCGGAGCTGTTATTCAACCATCTTTTTCCATGTCCAAAGGGAAGGTCATAGAGATAATTGAAGATCAGAGTATGAGTACGAATGCTGGTTGAGTTGCCATAATCGAGGTTCGGGTGGGCAATCTGTTGCGGACCCCCGACAAACTCGACATTGTCCAGGCTCCGTGTCCAGGCATATTCCGCCTGGAACGATACTCCATTTTCATAGCGCCGGGTCGCCTCTAACTGAAGCTGGTTGAAATTCTGCCTGGCTCCGTCTCGAACTGAATTGATGACAGCCCAGGGTTGCTCAGGCCTCTGCTCCTGGAAGGGCGTGTTAGGAATCTGCACCGCAGGCTGGTTGATGTCCTCTTCAAACCAGGGAAGATTTGTTGTTACCGACCCGACATAAGAAGCTCGTGCCGCCCAATTCTGATGAAACTGGTGTTCCACCGTCAGATTGTATTGTTGAATCCTTGGGTTCCTTATATTAGGCTGGACCGAAAATAGCGTCGGGTTGGAAGCAAGGTTTGGGCCTGCAGTACCGAATGGATCCGCGAAGGTGATATCAGGCAGATACGGAGCGGTCGGTGTTCCCGGGAGCTTCGAATTCGCTGTCTCTGTATTGGAACCAAAGGGAAGGTTCAGGTAGTCCCACGCTGAAAAGTCAAAAATCAGCCAGTCGTAATAGACTCCGTACCCTCCACGAATTACGGTGTTGGGAACTGGACGGAAAGCAAATCCTATCCGGGGAGACCAGTTATTCTTCGGAGGCTTCATATAACTGGTCGATAATCCTATTGACTGTGTTGTCTCGAAGTATGGCAAATAAGCATCGAAGAAAGTTGCATTGCCGTTCTTTGGAAGCGTTGGAGTTGCACTGTTCTGGGGCAACGCAATCTTGTTGTTCGCCTGGTCATAGAGACTGCGCGCATTGTCCAAAACCCCCCACTGGGCCTGGTACATATAGCGGATGCCATAGTTCAACGTTAATTGGGGATTAACCTGCCAGGAGTCCTGTGCATATCCCTCTGTAATCCGGTTATATAAAGCTGTGTCTGGAGAGACGGTACTTCTTGTGGCGGCGTTTGCATATCCCAGAAGATAATCCGCGAAGGCATTCCCCTGGGATTGAGGCTGACCCGGCCAACCCTTATTTCCCGTCCATACACCTGAGAACGAGAAGGAGCCTAAGGAACCTACACCCAGCTTGTTAAAGACTTTATAGCCGGACTCATCGAAACCCATCTTGACGGCGTGATTATGCAGAACCTTGGTGAAATTATCGGCGAATTCCAGATTGTAGTCTGAATTGCGTTTCCCCGCTCCATATCCGTAGTCGTAAGCCACGTTGCTATAGCCGGTTGGCGCCATTTGAGGAAGGCCGCGATTAATTCCTGGCGTCAACTGCGGAAAGAGTGACGTGGGATCAAAATCAGAGTTCTGTCCTTGTCGATAACTGTTGTGCCGAAACCATGCCGCACGAAAATCATTCAGCGTGGTCGGATTAAACGTATGCGTTTCCCCCAGATTCATGCTGATGTCTTTAAAGCCGAAATTGGAATCATTTCCAAAAGTTTCCGGATGGTTGGCAAAAACGTTCCACTGGGGAGTGTAACTGTAGGTGAAAACGCCGAATAGGCTATCAGCGGTCCTGATCTGATAGTCGCCCCGACCGGTATAGCTATCCATGTAATTGTGTATTCCCACGCTCTTGATGTAGTTGTTTGGGCCATTTGGAAGGCCGGGAGAGCTAGCGTCGGTAGGGTCTGGAAGATACTTCAAGAGAGTCGCCAACTGGGGAGCAAACATAGTTGTTGGGATCTGATTATCTTGAAAAGGCTGACCGGTTAGCGGGTCGTAGAGCTGCGTCTCCGGGAGGAGCGCTTTGAAATCTCCGTTTTTCATCGCAGCGGACGGAAAATTCTGTTGCGCCAATCCGGCGCTGAGCGAACGATAAAAAACCGGCGAGAAGAAAAAGAAGGCCTTGTTCTTGATAATTGGGCCACCGATGGTCCCGCCAAACTGATTCAGATTATTTTGCGGACGTTGCTGCCCAGTCGCATTTAGTTGATACGAATTGGCATTCAAGACTGCATTTTTAAAGAACTCGTATGCGTCCCCATGAAACTGGTTAGTTCCCTGCTTGGTGACCATGATGATCGTAGATACATCCGAGAATTCTGCATTCTCGTTGATGCCAACCACCTGAAATTCCTGCAACGTATCGAGGGGCGGCTGATTGATCAGATCAGTACCAGGGTCTCCAGAAGTAAAGGCATACGCAGCACCTCCGTTGCCAATGTCATCCAGAGCGATACCATTCAAAGTAAAGTTTGAAGCGCCCCAGTGCGTCGCTCCGCCAATAAGTGGAGCGCTGGGAACGGCGCCTACGACAGCGCCTGGCACCGTTGCAAGTATGGCCGCGATCGACTGAACACCGGAGGGCAGATCGCGAATCTGTTGCGTATTCAACGTCGCGCCGATGGAGGCGGAGTCGGTAGTGATCAGGGGCGCTCCGCCAGTAACATGGACCGTTTCAGAAACCGAACCCACTTTCAATGGAACATCGACGCGGATGGTGTGAGCAGCTGCGACCACAATGCCGCTCACGTTAAATGTGGAGAATCCGGGGGCGCTTGCAGACACCGTATACGTGCCGGGTTGCAGGTCCGACACGCTATACGAACCTGTGGAACTTGCTATACCCGCAGTCGAAATTCCGGTGTTGATATTCGTAACAGTTATGTGCGCACCTGGCACACCGCTGCCAGAAGGATCGTTTACCTGCCCCACAACAGTGCTGGTGACGTTCTGGCCGATCGCGGATACTACCAGTAGACTGCTGAAAATCAGCAGAGAGAAGATGTTCCTGAACTTCCCCTTCATCTTGCCTCCCAAATTAACGATTTCATATCCGAAGTTTTGAATCTCTTAAAGGGGTTCTTAAAGTTCCAAACTCTCTTTGTCCTGACGGTATCTAAAGCTCATCGTCAATCTTGTGTCAAGCGAAATTGCCTAACAAAGGCAGGCTCGTTCTGCTAGTTAGAATCTCATTCGACGAGTGTGAAAAGTTGATTCTTTGCGCATCATTTGTCGCCTGCGATATTATGCTGGGTGACACGAGGTTTGCTTATGGTAGCCACGCGGGATCGTCTTATTGCAATTGTTTTCGTGGTTGTCGCACCTCTGTCATTCGCTCAACGGCCATCCTCCCCCTGGCTCCTGCCAAACTTCTCAGACCGACTCGGGTTGCAGGTCTCGAATCCAACCGACCGGGTAGTGGAGACTTTGGCTGTCGTTCCCGTTGCAGATGCGGCGCGAACCGCACTCAACTTCCCCGGAACGCTGGCCATCGCCGTGATACCGGGCTCGCCGATGACCATCCTGCCGTCTCAAGCCGACGATCTGGACGGCGACGGCGTGCCCGACGAGTTCGTCTTTGCGGTGAAGATGCAGGCACACTCCCAGGTCAATGTGGACGTGTATTATTCGACGACATTACGCGATCGGATCCCATGGCCCAAGCACGTCGATGCAAGCCATTCGTTCGGATACAACCGCGCCACAGTTGGGCTGGAATCCGAAGCCATTGGATATCGAACTTATGGAGGATTTTTTCTCGACACCCAAGGCCGTGATCAGGGCAAACCGGGATTGAACAACAGTCTCGTGGGCTTTTTTCGGGCCAGTACACCTTCGCCCGCAGGCAGGGATATTTTTCATGCTGGCGACACACTCGGTCTAGGCGGACTCTTCCTGCAATCGGGGAAAGATAGCTTCCGTCCGCCGCTCAATATGCCGGACTACGCGCATAAACCTGCTCCTGTTGAGGCGCCGTCGTATCGAGTGATCTCCAGCGGTCCCGAGCGCGCGATTGTTGAAGCACACATGGACCGTTGGACCATCGGAAAAGATGCTGTAAGCATCGACGCGACCTATACCATCACCGCAGGCAGCGAATATGTGGAGTGCCGTTTTCGAATTCTTCCAGTTTCGCTGACACGCTCTTACGAAGTCGGCGCAGGCATCCGTTATTTGCCCAAGATGCACAAGGACTCTGCGCCAGGCAGATTGGCTCTCGAAGGTGAGCAGGATCCGCGGATCGGGCCACTCGGTCTCGCGCTCTATTTCGATCCGGACACTGTTTCCAGCGTGGGAACGCTGACGACAAAAGATGCAAACAATGATGTAGCAATATTCCGTAAGCGCCTGGAACCTGGCCACGCCGTCACCGGTCGTTATTGGATGGCTGCAGCCTGGAGCGGCAGTGGAATTCACGATCTCCTGGGACATCTTGGAGAGATAGGACGTACAGCTCGCGCGAATGTAATCGTAGGCAACTTCAGCCACGCCCAAAACCCCACGCCGAATCGTCTGGAAGGAGAAGCATATTGATCGTTGACGACCACGTGCACATTGGGAAATCCACGCGGCTGCAGATCGAGGCCGACGGAGAAATGCTGGTGCGGATTGCCGACACCCTGGGCATCGACAAGATCTGTTGCACAGATCTGACTGCATTGTTTTACGACATGCACGAAGGCAACAAGCTTCTTTACCAGGAAATGAAGAAGTTTCCCGATCGTATCCTCGGCTATGCCAGTTTGCACTCAACCCGCTTTGGCCAGGAGGCAATCGACGAGATTAAACGGTGCCGCCATGACTACGGGATGCTGGGCCTGAAAATTTATTCGACGCCCGAGGTAAGCATCGCGGAGTCTGCGATGATTCCGATCCTGGAGATCTGCGCAGAGTTGAAGATGCCGATCCTTGCCCACACTACCCCGCAGGAATGCGAATTTCTGCTAAGCGCCGTGCCCGAGGTCAAATTCATCATGGCTCATGCCGGGGCGCAGCCTTACGCGCACGGCGACTGGAATCGCGCCATCATGGTGGCACAACGCTTTCCGAATCTTTACCTCGATACCGCCAGTTCGGCGATTGACACTGGGTTCGTTGAGACCGTTGTCGCTGCTCTCGGTGCCAACAAGGTTCTGTTTGGTACGGATACCCCCTTGCTCGATCCCTGGCCGCAATTGGTAAAAATTCGCGAGACCAGACTCTCCGATGCAGATAGAAAACTCATTATGGGCGGCAATATCCTGCGGCTGATGGGGATATCCGAATGATCTATGACGCAAACGCCTTTATCGGCAAATGGCCGTACTGGCCGATACGCTCGTCCACCGCGTCCGAGATTGTCCATGAGCTGGAAGGCTGGCGCATTGACCGTGCGGCCATCTGTTCGACGCGTTCTGTTTTCGTTCATTGGGAGGATGGCAACGTTGAGACGGAAGCTGCCGCCCGCGAACATCCATCTCATCTCACCCCGTTTGCCTGCCTGGGCACGTTTGAGTTGAGTCATACCTTGCCAGCGCGAGCCTATGATTTTGCGGACTACGTCGCCCGCGGCTTTCGAGGTGTGCGGCTGTATCCTCAGCATCACAGCTACCACCCGCTGTATGCGACATTTGTAGACTCGATTCTTGAAAATGCCGCATCGCGGAACTGGCCAGTACTTCTGCCTTTGCGAATCACGATGAACTGGGGTCTTCCCTCTCTTGATCTCGGCGTGATGGAGGCTATGGTAACGCGGCATCCGCGAGTGAACTGGATTCTCTCCGGCATCAACTATCTTCACGAGCTGCAACTCGCCACCTCGCTGATGTGCCGCTTTCCGAGTGTGTGTTTGGAAACATCGTGCGTAATGGGCTATGCAGCCATCACCAAAGTTGTTCAACAATGCGGCGCGCGACAACTTCTGTTTGGCAGCGGCGCGCCGGTACAGCACGGTGGCGCCGCTCTCAGCAAGATCCTGCACGCGACCCTTTCTGATTCCGATCGTGAAGCCATCCTTGGTGGCAATCTACTGCAGCTTCTCGGAGAAAACTAACCATGCGCCTATTGCGCTTTTTCGCACCCGATGGTTCCGTCCATCTTGGATTAAGGCAGGGAGACAATATTCGAGATCTTGGCCGACGCGAGCCGCTGGACCCGATTCCCGCCGACGTGATCGCTGCCGCGCCTCTCATCCCAGCCGCAGGCCTGCGTCTCGATGCTCCGATCCGCTCAGTGCCAAAACTTCTGGCACTCGCGGGCAACTATCACAAGCACATTGTTGAGTCCGGTTTCTCCGAGACAGGCAGCCGGTGGACGCCGCAAGTTTTCTGGAAACCGAGCACATCGATCCTGGAGCCGGGCGGCAAAGTTGCCTTGCGTTCCAATAATGTCTTCTTCGACTGGGAAGCCGAACTCGCAGTCGTCATCGGCCGACGCGCAAAGGATTTGCCCGTGTCGGAGGCGATGTCCTGCGTGTTCGGCTACACCATCATCAACGACCTGAGCGAACGCAAGTTCAACGGACAAATTGAAAATCGGGATAAGCGTGAATCCGATCCTTTCTTCGATTGGCTGATGGGCAAGTGGTTCGATGGATCCGCGCCGCTTGGGCCAGAGATTGTCACTGTCGACGAAGTCAGTGATCCTCACAACCTCCCGATTCGTCTGTGGCTCAATGACGAGAAGATGCAGGACGCCAACACCAGTGCGATGATCTTTCGAATTCCGGAGACGATCGCAGCCATCTCAGCGGTACTGACGCTCGAACCGGGAGATGTGATTGCGATGGGCACTCCGGAAGGGGTGGGTTTTGCTCGCGGACGTGCGCTGCGGGCGGGCGATCATTTGCGGGTCGAAATTGAAGGGCTTGGCACTTTGGATACTTTCATAGTCGAGGAACCGTCAAAATGAATTCTGTACGGGTTGGAATTATCGGCTCTGGCTTCATGGGCAAAACAAGTGCCGAAACAGTCAGTCGCTATCTACAACGGGCGAAGCTGGTCGCAATCGCGGGCGGCAGCCGGGCTCCAGCACTGGCAGCCGAGTATGGGGTCGAGGCCGAACCGTCAGTGGAAGCGCTTATCCGGCGTAAAGATATTGACGCCGTTTTTATCAGCACGCCTCATGCGGCACACGCCAGCGAAGCAGTCGCTGCCGCTCAGGCTGGTAAACATATCCTGCTCGATAAGCCGATGGCAACTTCGGTGGAAGAATGCGACCGCATTCTGGAGGCGTCGCGGGCGTCGCGGGTCAAGGTAATGATCATGTTTGGCCAACGCTTCCGCATCTGCAATATGGAAGCGCGGCGTCTGGTGCGAGAAGGCGCAATCGGCAAGGTCCGCATGATTCAGGAACAGATGCTCGCGAGTGGAGGACTAGCAGCGCTTCCCCCCTGGCAGTCGCTGCCTGAAAATTACGGCACTTTACTCGGACACGCCGTTCACAATATCGATCGCATTCGCTGGATCACGGGTGCCGAGATTGCCTCGGTCTGCGCCCATGTGCAACGTGATCCGAAAAACGGCAACGAAGTCTCAACGATGGCCTTGCTTTCGTTGACCGATGGCGCGATGGCGACGATGTGGGCCTCCTGGGCAATTCCGGCACCGGTTTTCCCCCGTGGCGCAGCGGGTGCTCTCATTGCCGGCGACGTTGGGAATCTCGATCTGGATGCGTACGGCGAACTTCGTCTGGGTAAGGACAATGTCTGGACAGTCGTCGCGAAGCAGGAACCGATCGACTGGGCCGGGAAGGGAGCGCTCGCGCCAGTCAGAATGAAGTCATATCAAATGCAGGATCAGGAATTCATTGACAGTATTCTGGAAGACCGCATGCCATCTGTCACCGGGGAAGATGGACGGGCAGCCGTGGAAGTGGCAACTGCTGCCTATCGCTCGGCTTTGGAAGGCCGTACCATTCAGATTCGTCCTGCCGAGGTAAATCGATGAGCGACCAACTGGCAATCGAAGGCGGGACGAAGACGATTTCGAAAAGCCTGCCAAACTTTCTTTCCACTGCGGGCCGCACGTTTGGCTCTGAGGAGGAGGCGCTCGTCATCGAAGCGCTTCGCTCCGGCTGCCTAAGCCGTAATGGCG
>JAZKAG010000088.1:0-10468 GCA_040389265.1 Acidobacteriota bacterium | reverse complement strand
TCAGGCCATGCATTTCACCGCCATAGCGTAGTGAAACCACCTCCAGCGCGGCCCGCATCCAACAGGGTGCGGTATGAGAGGCATAGTATCTGTATATCCGAACCGATTGTCTGTGAACGCGCGCCGTAGCGCCTGTTTTTCCTCACTTCAGATACCGCTCTGGTTCAAAGTTCTGCTCACGATCCTGGCCTGCCTAATACCGGTTTCAATTGGTGCGCAAGCAAACAGCGAGGCACCCAAAACTTCACCACAAACCAGCGATATCTTGCCATCGTACGAAGGGCAGAATGTCACCGCAATCGAGATTGCAGGGCAGCCCAACATGAAGACTGGCCAATTCGCATCCAGCATGGTGCAGGGTGCAGGCGAGCCCTTTTCGATGGAAAAGGTGAAAGAAACAATTGCCAACCTGGAACACACGGGAAATTTCAAAACGGTTCGACTTCAGGTGTCGCCGCAAGCGAACGGTGTGCTCGTGTTGATGGTGTTGGAGCCGGCATACTACTTCGGAGTCTATGAATTTCCTGGAGCCAGTCGATTCGCCTATTCACGGCTGACACAAGTGACAAACTATCCTCCTGAAGCGGCCTATAACGCGGATGATATCCGACAATCCACGGCCAAACTCATTGCATTCTTTCGCCAGCAGGGATATTTTCTCGCTACGGTTGCACCGGAAATTAAGATTGATGCGAACCATAAACTGGTCAATGTTTTGTACCACGTGACCCTTAACACTCGCAGCAAATTTGGTCAGATTGAGATCGCCGGAACAACGCCGCAAGAAACCGCGAAACTCTGCCGTGACCTTCAAACATTCTGGGCACGCTTGCGCGGAGCGGCCATTCGTCCCGGAAAGAACTACCGCCGAAAGACTCTCACCAAGGCTGCGCAGTATCTTCAAAAGAAGCTCGCCAGTCAGGGTTATCTAAATGCACAAGTGAAACTGGCTGGCGCAGAATACATCGCTGCCGCCAATCGCGCAAATATTCACTTCAACGTCGATACCGGGCCCATCATTCACGTCAAGATCGAGGGAGCCCATCTATGGAGCTGGACACGTAAGTCTCTCTTGCCCGTGTATCAGGGTATCGGCGTTGATGGCGAAGTAGTGCAGGAAGGCAATCGATCTCTGATCTCCTATTTTCAGTCCAAGGGCTATTTCGACGCCAAAGTAGAGTCCCATTTTGAAAAGTCCGCAGCCGGCGACACCATCGTGTACCAAATTCAGAAAGGCAGCAAGCACAGGGTGCAGCAAGTAGAACTGGCAGGCAATCGCGTGGGCACTACCAAGCGGTTGATGTCTTTCGTCTCGGTGAAGCAAGCCCGCTACATCTCACGAGGCAAATTCAGCGAATCTCTGGTGCGAAGCAGCACACGCAATCTAACCAACGTTTATCGGTCCGCAGGTTTCAGCAATGTAAAAGTGACCCCTACCGTGACCAAGCGTGGGCAGAATATCCGCGTCAAATTCGATATTGTTCCGGGCATCCGAGACCTTGTAAATTCTTTGCAAATCGTGGGAGCAAAGACTTTGACACAGGCCCAGTATGCACCCCACGGCCTCCAGGTTGGGCCCGGCAAACCTTATTCGCAAAGACTGGTGCAAACCGATCGAAATAATATTCTGGCCCGCTACTTGGAATTGGGATATCTGACCGCTACGTTCCGAGAGACCGCAAAAGCCACCTCCAAGAATGACCCCCATCACATCAATGTTGTCTACCACATCTATGAAGGGCCCCAGGTTTTCACAGACAAGGTAATCACTCTGGGCCGCAGACATACGCAGCAGCGCCTCATCAATCGGAGTATTGCTTCCCTTCAGCCAAGCCAACCTTTAACGGAAACGAAACTCCTCACCGCCCAAAGTACCTTGTATAACAACACCGGCGTATTCGACTGGGCTGAGGTCGATCCGAAACGACGGATCACAACGCAAACCAGTGAAGATGTGGTCGTCAAGGTACATGAAGCGAAACGAAATCAGATCACATACGGTTTTGGCTTCGAGCTGGTAAATCGCGGTGGCAATATCCCCAGTGGCACCGTTGCAATTCCCGGCCTACCTCCCATTGGCCTGCCGTCGAACTTTACTACCAGCCAGAAAACTTATTACGGTCCGCGTGGCACATTCGAATACACACGCAACAATATGCGCGGGAAGGGAGAATCTCTTTCCTTGACTGCGTTTGCCGGCAGACTGGATCAGCGCGGCGGTGCTTACTACATTGACCCCAATTTTCGGTGGTCGCAATGGACCTCGACCCTGGCGTTGACCACGGAGCACGACGGCGAAAATCCGGTCTTCTCCTCGCAACAGGAAGTGGCCAGCTA
Organism: Acidobacteriota bacterium; assembly: GCA_040389265.1. Classification (GTDB taxonomy): domain Bacteria; phylum Acidobacteriota; class Terriglobia; order Terriglobales; family Acidobacteriaceae; genus JAKAAZ01. The sequence continues at coordinate 8,131 of JAZKAG010000088.1, read as the reverse complement.
TGAGATCCAACGCCCGCTCGACAAAGAGAAAAAAGATATTTTATTTTTACGCTACAGTTTCAGCAAAACTGATTTAACCAATATTGAAATTCCGGACTTGGTGCCGCCGGAAGATCAGCATATACGTCTTTCAACGGTTTCCAGTAGCTTCACGCACGACACCCGAGACAACATCCTGAATGCCCACCAAGGTCTACTTCAAAGCGAAGAAGTCGATTTTAATTCGACGAAATTGGGCTCGAACGTGGACTTTGCAAAGTTGACGACACAAACCGCCTACTACAAAAAGATCATGCACAACATCGTTTGGGCGAATAGCATTCGGATCGGATTAGCTCAACCGTTTTCCGGCAGCTTCGTTCCCCTCAGCGAGGCGTTTTTCAGCGGCGGCGGTAGTACCTTGAGAGGCTTTCCTCTCGACAGTGCCGGGCCTCAGAGGCCAGTCAAGGTTTGCAGCACGGGTTCATCGACAGACTGCACCTTTATTCAGGTACCTAGCGGAGGCAACGAACTCCTGATCCTAAATTCAGAATTTCGTATTCCATTGCCTATCAAGAACAACCTTGGAATGGCGGTTTTTTACGATGGCGGCAACGTATTTCCACACGTCGGCTTCCATGACTTTACGTCGCTGTATTCGAATAACGTCGGAGCTGGATTACGATACAACACACCCATCGGGCCGATTCGTTTCGATGTTGGGCGCAACTTGAATCCAGTGCCAGGAATTTCAGCAACTCAGTATTTCGTCAGCATCGGACAAGCGTTTTAAAAGAGAGTGCAATGACATCTCAATCCGATTCGTCAGAACCCGAGAACGATATGAAGCCGCATCGACCTTGGCAGAGAGCCTTGTTGTGGACTGTCGGAGGCGTTGCGTGTGTGCTGCTTTTGCTGGTAGTTGGTTTCGTGGTGCTTCTGCACAGCGCCCATTTCCATCGCTACTTACTCCATAAGGCGGACCAAATCGCAAGCGAACGCCTGGGAACACAAATAAAGCTTCAGGATTTCACGCTGCACCTGGCCACCTTAAGCCTCGACTTGTATGGCCTGACGGTCGATGGTGCTCCCCCGTATGCCACTCCACCGCTGATACAAATCCAGCACCTCGCCCTGGATTTTCAAATTGTCTCGGTCTGGCAGCGAAAATGGTATTTCGAAAACATCCGCGTCGACAAACCTGTGGCGCGAATCTTGACCAACGCCCGAGGCATCTCCAACCTGCCAACTGTGAAAAGCACCGGCGGCACCCACGCCAATATCTTTGAGCTAGGCGTCCGCCATGCGTCGCTGCACCACGGGGAACTGTACATCAACGACAAGAAAGTCACCCTTGATGCCACGCTACTCGACGTAAACTTTCTCTCCTCTTTCGATGCTGCAAAACCGGCCTATTCAGGATCGCTTAGCTATCATGACGGCCGACTGCAGTTTGGCCCGATCCATCCGATCCCGCACAATCTGGAGGTAAAGTTCACTGCTACTCCAAACATTTTTTACTTGACCACCGGCCAAGTCGAAAGCGGCCATTCCCAACTTAAAGCGACAGGCACACTCAAGAACTATGCAGATCCCACCGTCGATGGGCAATACAATGCAATCCTCGACGATGACACGCTCCGACAACTTCTCGGCAACCCCGAAATTCCTTCCGGCAGCGTCTTCACCCGCGGCTCCATCCATTACCAGCACACATCCCAGTTTCCAATTCTTGACACGCTCGGAATCGAAGGATCACTGACGAGCCCGCTCCTTTATATGCACGAGAAACAAGTCCGCACGCAAATTCGGAACGTAGCTGCGGATTATTCGCTGCAGAATGGAAATGTAATCATCAAGCGAGCTCATGCAACTCTGCTCGGCGGCACAGTCAACGGCCAGATGGCGATTGACAACCTTGGCGGAAATTCGTGCTTCGCGAAATTTCGATGGCGAGCGTGCAGCGGCTCCTGACACCGCTTTCCCCACCAAAACAGACCGTCGCAATTCACGGAGCTTTGAACGGTAACGTCGAAGCCAAATGGGGACCGACATTTCACAATCTGGAAGCTCGAACCACGGTAGCGATTCGCGGAGACGTCTCCAATACTCACACGAATCAACTCAATCGGAATGCACTTCCTATTTCGGGAGTCATTCACGGAGCCTACAGCGCGGCGAATCAGCAGATCAAATTCACCGACACTTCCCTGCAGATGCCTGAGACTTCCCTTGCGATGGACGGCGTCCTGAGTCGACGATCCAGCCTGGCGGTACATTTCAAATCCACTGACTTGGCGAAATTGGAAGCGCTTGCCAACGTGTTCCGTCCGCGCACCGGTAGTTCCAGCCCGCTCGGGTTAGCTGGAACTGTCTCCTTCGAAGGGAAAATCAGCGGCTCTCCGTCCACGCCTCACATCGCCGGTCAGCTGGTCGGCTCAAATTTACAAATACGCGGCACTCAGTGGCGGACTCTGCGGACAAGTTTGGTAGCCAGTCCCTCGCAGGTGAGCTTGCAACATGGAACCCTCCTTCCAATACCCAATGGAGCCATTGATTTTTCAGGCAGCATTGGACTGCACAAATGGTCGATGACAAAAGAAAATTCAATTTCCCTCGATCTCAACGCCAGGCATCTCGACCTCGCAGATGTAACCAGGCTGATCGACTCTAGTTTGCCTGTCGAAGGAACCCTGACAGCAAATGTCCACATTCAGGGGACTGGATTGAACCCCGTAGGACACGGAACCCTCTTGTTGACGCGGGCGGAAGTTTACCGACAGCCGATCTCTTCGGCGAGTCTACACTTCACTGGGTCCGGCGGCCAGGTTCAAGGCAATCTCTCCGCTCACGTATCGTCCGGAACAGTGCGGACAGTATTCAGCTTCCAGCCCGAACAAAAGGGCTACACCGTAAAGCTTTCCGCGACCGGGATATTGTTGGCCAACTTGGAGTTTCTCGAATCCCACCACATTGAGGCGAAAGGCATCCTCGCTCTGGATGCAAGCGGGCAGGGAGTGTTGAGCAATCCTCAGCTCAATGCAACTGTTCAAACCTCAAAGCTGGAAATCAGCCACCAGGTTATCGATAACTTGGCATTGCAGGCTTCTGTCGCCAACCATGTCGCAACGGCAGATCTCAACTCGAAGGCGATCCAAAGCTCAATACGCGCACATGCAACGGTTCGCTTGACGGGCGACTACTCCGCGGACGCGACTTTGGACACTCAATCTATCCCGCTGCAGCCTTTGCTCGCCACCTATGCCCCCGCGGGAGTCGCGAACCTGGGGGGAACGACTCAGTTGCATGCCACTCTGCGGGGGCCACTGAAACAATGGAAGCAACTGGAGATCGAGGCTACTTTGCCTGAGCTGAAGGTGAACTACGGCAACTCCGTCCAGCTTGCCGCCACGGCTCCCATTCACCTGCGCTACAATCACGGATCGATTGCGCTGCAGCGAACTTCGATTCGCGGAACTGACACAGATCTACAAATCCAGGGAACCATTCCGACCGTCGGGCATCGCCCGATCGAACTGCTTTTGCTGGGGACGATGAACCTGAAGATCGCGCAACTTCTTGATCCGGACTATAAGACCTCTGGGCAACTGCGGTTCAATATCAATTCTTATGGGACGAGAACCGATCCGAATATTGAAGGCGAGGTGGAAGTTGTAGACGCAAACTTCTACGGCGGTGATCTGCCTCTCGGCCTTCAACATGGCAATGGAACCCTGGTCCTCACTCACAACCGTCTCAACATCAAGAACTTCACGGCAAACTCCGGAGGGGGGACGGTGACCGCGCAGGGAGGAATTACTTTCCGGCCTTCGATTCAGTTCGATCTGGGTGTTGCTGCCAAAGATATCCGCATGCTCTATCCCCAAGGCGTTCGTGAGGAGTTAGCAGGCGACATCCGCTTGGTCGGAAGCACCGAAAATGCCGTTCTCGGTGGCCGTGTGGAAATTGAGAATATGTCCTTTACTCCAGACTTTGATCTAACGAATTTCACCAGTCAACTGTCGGGAAGCATTGCTCCTCCGCCATCGCAGGGCTTTAGCCAAAACACCCGCTTGAACATCGCGGTCAGCTCCCTGAATAATTTGAATCTGGTGAGTCGCACGCTCAGTGTGAACGGAACCGCCAATTTGCAGGTGCGCGGCACCCTCGCCCAACCGGTGATTCTGGGTCGAGTGAATCTTGCGAATGGAGACGTGATTTTCAACGGCAATCGCTTTACTGTCAGCGGAGGAACCGTTCAGTTCGTCAACCCGTCAGAGACTCAGCCCGTGGTCAACGTTGCCCTGAACGCAACTATTCAGCAATACAACATCCATCTCCGATTTAACGGCCCGGTGGACCGGTTGGCCACAAACTACACATCAGATCCGTCACTCCCGACCGCCGACATCATTAATCTGCTTGCATTTGGTGAGACGACGGAAGCCAGCGCCGCCAATCCGGCAACTCCGCCCAATCAAGCTGCAATGGGCCTGGTTGCTTCTCAGGTCAGTAGCCAAATCACCAGCCGTGTCGCGAAGATCGCGGGCATTTCCCATCTCTCTATCAACCCCGTGTTGGCTGGAGGCAGCATCCAGGGTCCATCGGGCGCGGTGGTGACCATTCAGCAGCGGGTCACGGGCAATTTTTTCGTTACCTTTTCGACCAACGTGGCCACCACTCAGAATCAGGTGATCATGGGACAGTACAACGTATCGCCAAGATTGTCCCTCAGTGTGACCCGCGACCAGAACGGTGGAGTCGCATTTGATGCTCTCCTCAAGAAGAGGTGGTAGCGGCAATGGTTTCGCGACTTGACCTCATCTTGCTAGAAATTCATTCAAAGGCGCACCCGACCGTCTATAGATTTATCCAACCCGACCGAATCGCGAGCAGGGAAGCTCCTGCTATGACCGCCCATAGGTGCACTCGCTGAAGAAACGACGAAACGCTGATCCTGAAAGGCCGGCGGATCGATCGAAATTTCGACATCCTCGAACAAAACCCGAAAAGCGCCGCGCATATTCCATCCCACCGCCAGCCCCATACACTGGCCAAGCTGGCATGCGAAGGAAAAACGTCGATTATTTGACTTAAAAGGGTACGATTCGTAATGGAAGGGTTTATACTCGCAATTGTCTTGCAGGGTATTTCAGCTCTACTGAGACTCGCACCGCTTGAAACATTACGCTCCGCAGCCGTACCCCCCGGAGGATTTGTTCGATTCGAACAACACAATATTGCTTCTCCTCCCTCTGCCATAGAAGTTCCCGGTTGTGTCATGGTGCGAGTTGTCGAATGTAGTTACCGGCTCAAATTGCACTTCTCGAAGAAAGGAACGAAAACTGTGAAGGGCAGTTGGATTCAGCGGCACGGGATTACTTTCGCTGCTTATAACGTATCCGGGGTTTTGTTGATATCCTGTCTTCCTGGTTTCACCATCGCCCAGGCGCAGACGAGAGCCTTGCAAATACAAATCGACGCGGCTAACGGAGCTTACGCGATTGCGGATGCTGGCTCGAACGCGTCTATCTTGCAAGCAGGCGTCGCGGCTCAGGTCAATGGCCAGTGGGTACAGTCCAAGGATTATCCCAAACACGCGTCAGAAGAATCTACGGTGTCCGATGACATGGGCACTGCCCATGAGTGGTCAGTAACATTTTCCGGCTTGGCTGGCCAGCCCGATCTTGCTTATCGCCTGCGAGCCTATCCCGACAAGCCTTTTGCAGATATTCAGGTCTTCGTTCGAAACACGACCGGGCAGCCGATCAATGTCGAGTCGATTCGGCCAGTTTCAGCTTGCGGTGCTTCAATCCTGAACCTGGATGGAGCGCCCAAGAAAGATCGCATCCTTTCTGATAGTTTCAGTGAGGATCGCCCGAACATTACGATTCACGATCTTGGTGATGGTGATATGTATCGCGGGGTTGGAAGTCAGCTGGTGTATAACCTCCAAAGCCACAAGAGCTTTTTCGCCGGCGCGCTGACCTCCAATCGGTTTATCACCATCCTGCGGATTCACCTCGGCAAAGACACATCCGAGAAACGGATCTCCGATTATCAAGTCGACTCCACGGGAACAACTGAGATGGAAACGGATGAGTGGGGATCGCTTCACGAGGCCAAACCGGAAGACAAAATCACGCTGCAGACACCGTTGGCGCCCGGTGCCAATTTGGCTTCAGAAAAGTTATTGCTTAGCGTGGATTCCAATTACCGCGAGCAGTTAGACACATATGGAGCCTTGATTCGCAAGCTACATCATCCCCGCGTCTCTGCGCCGGTGCCCATGGGTTGGTGGAGTTGGACAGCATACTACTTCGGCCTCAACTCTGGTACTGCGCTGACCAACGCGCAATGGGAATCTCAGCATCTCAAGCCGCTAGGCTACGACTTCTTCCACATCGACGAAGGCTACCAGTATGCACGCGGCGAATACAGCACGCCCAATGCGGCCCTGTTCCCGAATGGACTCGCCGGCATGGAGCAAAAGGTTACAAATCTCGGTCTGGTTCCCGGAATCTGGACGGCTCCTTTTGAAGTTTCCGTTCGCTCTTGGGTGTACCAAAATCATCCTGATTGGTTGGTGCATAACGCCAAAGGCGAACCTATCCATATCGGTTGGGTGACCGACCATAACGACTCGCTCTACGTGCTGGATAGCACCAATCCCGGAGCTCAGGAATATCTGCGCAAGACCTATCTGACGCTGGTCCACGATTGGGGAATTCGCTACATCAAGATGGACTTTATGGACGACACCGCCGTTGAAGGCACATACTATCGCCCTCATACCTCCGCGCTGGAAGCGCAGCGGATCGGTCTGGGAATCATTCGCACCGCTGTCGGCGCCAATGTCCTACTCGATAAAGATGGAAGCGTGATGCTGAACACCGTCGGCTTCGTGGACTTCGGGCGAATATCGCAAGACACCGGCCACACGTTTGAAGCCAGCAGTGAAGCTGCTTCTGGGATCGCCGCTCGTTACTTTATGAACCGCAATTACTTCGTCGCGGATCCGGATGCTTTCAGCGTTTCCAGGCAGACCATCGATGATCAATCCTGGCACAACTCCAAGAAGCCGCTGACGGAAGATGAGGCCGAGGTTTCCATCGCTCTGGCTGCGGTGTCGGGCGGAATGTATGAGATCGGCGATGACCTGCCCACGCTGGGATCGGAACCTGATCGGTTGGCATTGGTGCAGAATCAGGATCTGATAGACATGGCTCGACTCGGCCATGCCTCCATTCCTCTGGACCTGATGTCGTATCTGCCCCAGGACCGGCAGCCAAGCATCTTCTTCCTGAAGGAAAGTTCGAGACAGAGCATATTAACGATTTTCAACTGGACGAACGAGGCGCGAAGTCATACCGTCACGCTTGCGAGCTTGGGACTGGATGCCGACGGATCGTACAACGTCGCAAATGTCCTCAGTAAGCAGCCGAATTCGATCTCCGCCTCGAAACCGCTGGTCGTTTCGCAACCGCCTCACTCTGTTCAGGTGTTGAAAATTATTGACACTGCCGTTCCGCCCCGGCCGCCGGTCGTACAAGCCAATCATCCAGCCGCCGCCAAAGCCGGGGAGACCCTTACCTTTTCAGCCCTGCTCGACAGCATGAGCGATCCGGTGCTGTCGTACGAATGGAATTTTGGCGACGGCGTAAGTCTCAAGGGATCCACAGTTACGCACGCGTATACGCGTGAAGGCCAATACAAGGTGAAGTTGACAGCGATGGGTGTCGATGGTGTCCCCTCAATCGATTCATCTCAGGTGCAGGTAAGTGGCGCGGTCGCAACTCGGTTCGTGCCAAAGCAAATTCAGAGGTATCACCCCGCCCAGTAGAGCACCACGGCAGGCGTTGGACATGCGACTCAGGTGTTCGAGGAGCCGTCATGAAAGTGGGAATTTAACGCAGGCAGTGTATGTATTGAAATCAAATATGCTCGATTTCACTCTTGACAAACCCTATGGTGGAGCAATAAACAGAATTGTGCGTAAGGACTCAATAATTTCGTTTTCTATTCTTTTGGAGGGTATCGCAATGAGGGCAAGTCGGTTCGGCATTCTTCTCGGATTGATAATCGGAATCTGGTGTCTCTCCTCAGTCGGTTTGGCCCAGTCGATTAACCAGACGCAACTTCGTGGAACTAT
>JAZKAG010000087.1:0-2501 GCA_040389265.1 Acidobacteriota bacterium | reverse complement strand
GTCGATGAAGAAGGTCAGATCGAAGGTGTCATCCACCTGCACGATCTGTGGGGAACGGAATTGTTCTAGGTGCACGACCTGATCCACTCGCGCGAAACTGTAGAGAATCCGTCATGCTGATTGGGTTCGGCGGATTCCCCGCCAGCTGCGAAACGACGCTTGCACGGGCCCTGGCGCAGCAGCTGAGTGTGCTTTACCGGCGCATCGACACCATCGAGCAAGCCACCCGTTCACAGACTCCGGGATCAGAAATCGGCGCAACCGGCAATGGCATTCCCTACCGCATCGCCGCGGGCAATCTGAAACTTTGCCGGAGCGTCGTCGCTGATTCTGTGGACCGATGCGCACTAGTCGATCGACCTGATTCTGGAGCAACCGACCAGCCAAATCGTGGCGTCCGATGTGCAACAACCACGCCGATCGAAGAGGGCGGCTCAGAAACAAGTAGAATGAACAGATTGAGCTATTGAACACGATAAGGACATTGACCCTACCCATGCATCGCTGGTCGCAGCTATTTCTTCCCACTCTTCGTGAGGCCCCGGCAGACGCCGAAGTCGCCAGTCACAAGTTTCTGGTTCGCGCCGGATACATCCGCCAGCTTGGCGCCGGAATCTATTCCTACCTGTTCCTTGGACAGCGTTCGATCAACAAGATCGTGGCCATTGTGCGCCAGGAAATGGACTCCATTGGGCAGGAATTTCTATTGCCGGCATTGCTGCCACGCGAGTTGTGGGAACAGAGCGGCCGCTGGACCAGCATGGGCGACAACATGTTTCGCCTGCAAGATCGCAAGGGCGCCGACCTATGCCTGGGCATGACGCATGAAGAGGTGATGACAGAGATTGCGCGGAAAGAGCTGCGTAGCTACAAGCAATTGCCGCAGATCTGGTACCAGATTGAGACCAAATTCCGTGATGAACCACGGCCTAAAGCAGGTCTGTTGCGGGTGCGCCAGTTCCTGATGAAGGATTCCTACTCTTTCGATATCGATGCCACTGGCCTGGATCTCAGCTACCAGAAGCACGACGCGGTGTACCGGCAAATCTTCTCCCGCTGCGGCCTGAAGTTTGTCGCGGTTGAAGCAGATTCCGGTGCCATGGGCGGCAGCCAGTCCCAGGAGTTCATGGTCTACACCGACGCCGGCGAAGATTTGATCGCCAGCTGCGCTCAGTGTGGATACGCTGCCAATGTCGAGAAGGCAACCTCGCAACTTCCACCGGCGGAAGATCTGGCTCCCACTGGCGATGGCCAGCCGGAACTGGTGCACACACCGGGAATGGGCGCGATTGCGGACGTCACCGCCTTTATGAAGGTCAGTGCCAGCCAGGACATCAAGTGCGTTGCCTACATGGCAGAAAAGCGCGATCCCTCCGATCATCCCGTTTGGCTGGCGGTGGCTGTGTTTTTGCGCGGCGATCACAACGTGAACGAAACCAAATTGATGGGCCTGCTGCGCGCCGGACAACTACGGCCGATGTTGCCGGAAGAACTCGCCATCTACTTCAAAGCTCCCGGAGGATACTTAGGGCCGGTCGGCTTAACGCAGACTGTCGAGCCCAGTCTGCTGCCAGAGTTGCAAAGCATAGTCTTTCAGCCCAACAAGTCTCAGAAATTCTGGGCGGCGGCCAATCGGCTCAAGATGGTAGTCGTGCTTGATGAAGCCTTGTTAGAGCGGAGCAATATGATCTGCGGCGCCAACCAGCTGGACTATCATTTCCGCAATGTGACCCCGAAACGGGATATCACATGGACGGTGGCAGCCAGCATCCGCGCCGTCAATGAAGGCGAGGGCTGCCCGGTGTGTAACGCCCCGCTTCGCGTTGCGAAAGCGGTCGAAATCGGTCACATCTTCAAGCTTGGCCGGCGCTATACGGATGGTATGGGAGCGCGGGTACTCGATCCAAATGGTAAAGAAGTAATTCCGATTATGGGCAGTTATGGCATTGGCATTGAGCGCATCCTGACCGCCAACGTGGAACAGAGCTTCGATGACAACGGCTTTTCCCTGCCGCCGTCAATTGCGCCATTTGATGTGGTAGTGACGATTACTAATGTCAGCGACGCCGGTCTAAAAACAAGCGGAGAGAAGCTGGCGCAAGAGTTAAGCGCGGTCGGCCTGGACGTGCTGCTCGATGATCGTGAAGAACGCGCTGGAGTGAAATTTAAGGATGCCGACCTGGTTGGAATTCCCTTCCGGGTAAACGTAGGCAAAAAAGCCGTCGATGGAATTGTGGAACTGGTAACCCGGTCGAGCAGGAGCAGCGAAGACATTCCTCTTGAATCGGCGGTACAGCAGATTCATGAGCGCGTGCTGGCAGCAACGCCGCCAGCAGCACTCTAGCCGAAGGATCACGGCGCCTGAAGTGCAATAAAAAGGCGCCCGCAACAACAGTCGACCCAGCAACGGCAGCCGAGAGGAAGAATGGCAGGAACCGAGAGACCTCCGCGAATCACATCGCGGTCCAATGCACCGAACCGAGCTGGCAGGACGAGAGCCT
>JAZKAG010000086.1:43345-44658 GCA_040389265.1 Acidobacteriota bacterium | reverse complement strand
TCTCGGCATATAACGGAAATCGCGCGAGTTCTTCTCACGATTCTTGTTTGCCGCTTGGAACCTCCACATGGCCGCCGAACTGAAAGCGCATCGCCGACAGCAATTTGTCCTGATAATCCGCATTCCCGCGGGAACTGAAGCGTTGATAGAGCGCGGCCGACAGGACCGGCGCTGGCACACCCTCATCCACCGCTGCATGAATAGTCCACCGGCCTTCGCCGGAATCGGACACGCGGCCGGCAAACTTCGATAGTGCCGGATCTTCCACCAGCGCCGCCGCCGTCAAATCCAGCAGCCACGAGGCGATGACGCTGCCGCGACGCCACACCTCCGCAATGTCGCGCAAGTTCAATTCATACTGGTAATGTTCCGGATCGCGCAGCGGTGTTGTCTCCGCATTCACCACGGCCTTCTGTTTGCCAACATTCGCCTCGCGCAGAATTCCAAGGCCCTCGGCATACGCCGCCATTAATCCGTACTCAATTCCGTTGTGGACCATCTTCACAAAGTGGCCCGCACCATTGGCGCCGCAGTGCAGGTAACCAAGCTCGGCCGTCCCGCCAATCTTGTCCCGTCCAGGTGTGCGGGCGATGTCACCTGCGCCTGGCGACAGCCGCTGAAAGATCGGATCGAGACGGTTCTCCACCTCGTCCTCGCCGCCGATCATCATGCAGTAGCCGCGTTCCAAACCCCACACTCCACCGCTGGTCCCCACATCAACATAGTGAATTCCCTTCTGCGACAGCTCTTTTGCTCGTCGAATGTCGTCGACATAATAGGAGTTGCCGCCGTCGATCAATGTATCTCCTGACTCAAGGTACGGAGTCAGGGATGCGATGGTTTCATCGACGGCAGCAGCCGGCACCATCATCCAGATCGCTCGCGGCTTATTTAGTTTTCGCACCAGGTCCTTGAAATCCGTGGCTCCCACCGCTTTCTCGCTCGCCAGCGCTTCCACCGCTTTCGCTGATAGATCGAAGACCACGCATTCGTGGCCTCCCGTCAGCAGCCGCCGAACCATGTTGGCGCCCATCCTTCCCAGCCCGATCATTCCAATCTGCATGCTGTCATTCCTTTCATTCAATCGTGGTTGATTTCGCGTGATGACGCTCGATGGCTGCCTCCGCTTTGCGCGGATTCCTTCGCCTCGGCCAAATTGTTACCAGCTCTTGTACTTTCGATAGCGGCGAATCAGCGTGTCAGTCGAGCTGTCATGCTCTAGCTTGGGATCTTCCCGACTCTCCAGCTCCGGAATAATTCGCTTTGCCAGCACCTTGCCCAGCTCGACGCCCCATTGATCGAACGAATCAATA
>JAZKAG010000086.1:41135-43335 GCA_040389265.1 Acidobacteriota bacterium | reverse complement strand
ATGGCGCCTTGCGTGAATACGGAATGCTCATAGAGAGCCACAAGTTTCCCTAAGGCCACCGGCGTGAGTTGCTCCAGAAACAGAGTGTTCGACGGCCGGTTGCCTTCAAAAACCCGGTGCGGCACCAGCCAGTCCGGCGTACCTTCCCCACTCACCTGCTCGCGCGTTTTACCAAATGCCAGCGCCTCTGCCTGGGCAAAGACGTTTGCAACAAGAATGTCCTGGTGGTCGCCCAGCGGGTTCAGCGTTTGAGCAAACGCAATAAAGTCGCAAGGAATGAGCCTCGTGCCTTGATGAATCAGTTGATAAAAAGAATGCTGGCCGTTGGTCCCCGGCTCACCCCAGTAAATGGGCCCGGTCTGATACTTCACTTCCGTTCCGTTCAGGGTGACATGCTTCCCGTTGCTCTCCATGGTCAACTGTTGCAGGTATGCCGGGAAGCGCTTGAGGTATTGGTTGTAAGGCAACACCGCAACAGTTTCTGCGTTAAGAAAATTCGTATTCCAGATCGCGAGTAGTCCCATGAGCGCGGGCAGGTTGCGTTCAAACGGCGTCGTGCGAAAATGTTCGTCCATCTCATGGAAGCCACCCAGCATCGCCTGGAAGTTGTCGGGGCCGATGGCCAGCATGGTAGACAGTCCGATCGCCGAGTCCATGGAATAGCGACCTCCGACCCAATCCCAGAACCCAAACATGTTGGCGGTATCGATGCCGAACTTCGAAACTTCTACCGCGTTCGTCGAAACAGCGACAAAATGTTTGGCAATAGATTGTTGATCGCCGCCCAATCCTGCCAGCGCCCAGTCGCGAGCCGAGTGGGCATTCGTCATCGTCTCCAAGGTAGTGAAGGTCTTCGAAGAAATGATGAAGAGAGTCTCGGCCGGATCGAGGTCGCGCACCGCTTCTACAAAATCTGTACTGTCGACATTGGACACAAACCGAAATGTCATTGCGCGATCACTGTAAAATTTCAGCGCATCGTAGGCCATCACCGGACCCAGGTCGGATCCACCAATTCCAATGTTGATAATATTGCGAATGCGTTTGCCGGTATGGCCAAGCCACGTACCACTTCGCACTCGGTTGGAGAAGTCTGCCATCTTGCCAAGCACTTCGTGCACTTCGGGCACCACGTCGACGCCGTCAACAACAATTGATGTCCCCTTCGGCGCCCGCAGGGCCACATGCAACACTGCACGATCTTCCGTAACGTTGATCTTGTCGCCGCGAAACATTGCTTCGATTCTCGCGCGCAGCTCAGTCGAATCCGCCAACTGCAGCAGCAGCTTGAGGGTTCGATCGGTAATGCGATTCTTGGAGTAGTCCAGGTAGAGTCCCGCTCCCTCTGCCGTCATGCGTGTGCCGCGCTCAGGATCGGCCGCAAACAGGTCTCGAAGATGCTGCTTGCGAGCCTTCTTGGAGTGGACCTCAAGTTTTTTCCAAGCAGGGTTCTCAGTAAGCGGATGCGCATTGACTGGATCGAACGTTGTCTCCATATCTTCTCTCCTTACTTGTATTATGTAACCTCCCGCACTCCCCTGTTACATTGCACCGGGTATATGGAAGGCGAGACCTGCAACGAACGAGTTCGCATTGTCCCCCATGCAGCACCCCAGAGGCAAATCCGCAAGATGCATCCCATTGCCGCACCCCGAGCCTCGGCAGCCTACTCGCGCCAGAGTCGAATCTACATAGTTGACTGTGAGGCGACTTCTTGTGGTTAGTTAGCTTGGCGGGAACATGGCGATAATGAGATGCCTCCTGTCCTTCATGACAGGGTCTCGTTTTCCGGCTGGAGGCGGATGTTTCACAGTCAATTCATCGAAGCCTGCGACAGAAAGTTACACAAGCCTCGATTCGAACACGGCACCGGATGGAAAAGAAATTGAATTATTCTGGGCAGGATTGGCAGCGAAGATTTGCAAAAACAAAGAAGCTCCGCCGTGGCGGAGCTTCTTTGTTTGTCAGCCAAATATCAGGACTCGATGCGACTTTGAGCCTGCCGGCTGTTGTGGGCTTGCGGCCCGCACTTATATGGCACGGCCTTGACTCACGCGGCCGCAGACTGCGCTCTAAATAAATCCCGATACTTTGCTCGCAACTGATCCAGCCTTGGACAGAGTGTCATCGACAACTTCGCGTCCGCGACGAATCACGCGCTCCGCCTGTTTGCCGTATTGTTCTGCTTTTTCGCTGAAAT
>JAZKAG010000086.1:31535-41084 GCA_040389265.1 Acidobacteriota bacterium | reverse complement strand
ACCCGCGTTTGAGCTGCTTGCGGGTCCGGTCGCCAGGTTGCGGAGCGTAGAGAAGCGCGACTGCGGCTCCGGCTGCTACACCCACGCCAAATGCCATCCAAAATTTCCACATATCCATGATGAACTCCAGACTCGCATACCGTCTTGCGGCGTGCGTACTTGTTATGTTGCTTACTGTTCCTATTAGAGCACCAATCCGTTGGAACGGTTGCCACAGAATCAGTCCGGAGGGGTCGATGGAACCTTAGACTGCAACCGCCCACGCAGATCAGAGTTGTCAATAAATCGCGCAAATATATTCAAGTATTATAATATATCAATATGCCTGAAATGAGTCAGTTCAAAGCCGAATTCTTCAAGGCTCTGGCCCATCCATTGCGGATCAGAATCTTGGACGAACTGCGCAATGGTGAGGTGGGGGTGAATGAGCTGAGCGCGCGACTGAAAGTCGAGCAGAGCAGCGTATCGCAGCAGCTCGCCCTCTTGCGTAGCCGCAATTTCCTCAATACCCGCAAGGACGGCCAAAACGTTTTTTATTCGGTGCGCGATCGCGAAATCTTTCGTCTGCTCGATGCTGCTCGCAGAATCTTCAACAACCAGCTGATCGAAGTCCGTGACATGTTGTCTCAAATCGAGTCGAGCAAGAACGGAAGCAGATGAATCTGACGGACTGGACACCCAAATCAATACTTGCGTTGAAAGACTACCAGCGGCAGCACCTGGTTCATGATCTGATTGCCGGCGCCACCGTGGGGATGGTGGCATTGCCACTGGCAATGGCCTTCGCCATCGCCAGCGGGATGCCGCCCCAGTCTGGCATCTACACCGCAATCGTCGCGGGATTTTTAATCTCCGCGTTAGGCGGCTCACGATTGCAGATTGGCGGTCCGACGGGCGCATTTGTGGTCATCATTTATGGCATTGTCACCCAATACGGCGTCGATGGCCTCTTTATCTGCACCGTAATGGCGGGCGTGATGCTTATCGTCATGGGGGCGAGCGGCCTGGGCTCGGCGGTCAAGTTCATTCCCCGTCCGGTGGTCATTGGATTTACGAATGGAATTGCGATCTTAATCGCCAGCACGCAGATCAAAGATTTTTTCGGGCTGAAGACCGGCAAAGTGCCGGGAGATTTTGTCGGCCGGTTCAAGGTGCTCGCCCACAGTGCAGGAACAATTTCTCCGCTCACCACCGGACTCAGTTGTCTTGCGCTTCTGATCATCATTCTGGCGGTGCGTTTTTGGCCGCGAATCCCTGGCTACATTGTCGCCATGATTGTTGGGACGTTGCTGGTGGTTATGTTCAAGCTGCCGGTAGAAACCATTGGTAGCCGTTTCGGAGGGATTCCTTCCGGATTTCCCCACTTCCACACGCCCCTGTTGAGCTACCAGCTCATCCGCAACCTCACCTCTCCCGCAATCACGATTGCTATGTTGGGTGCCATCGAGTCGCTGATGTCCGCGGTGGTCGCCGATCGCATGAGCGGGGATACTCACAATCCCAACGTGGAGCTAATCGGCCAGGGCATCGCCAATGTTCTTTCGCCTATGTTTGGAGGCTTGCCGGCTACGGGCGCCATTGCGCGAACAGCCACCAACATACGATCGGGAGGCAAAACGCCCCTGGCGGGGATGGTCCACGCGGCCACCTTGCTGGTGATTGTGCTGATCGCAGCGCCCCTGGCCAAATTCATACCGCTAAGCGCGCTTGCGGCCATCTTGTTGGTGGTCTGCTACAACATGGGCGAATGGCATGAAATACCGCAGTTGCTAAAACTGTCGCGGCTGGAGATTGGGACCTGGCTTGTCACTCTGTCTCTGACAGTCTTCGTGAATTTGACGGTCGCGGTCGAAGCAGGAATGATTCTGGCGGCGCTGATCTTTATCCGCAAGGTGACCTCGACCACGACAGTCACTCGGGTCACGGAAAAATATATGGAAGAGGGGTCCGACCACACGCTGCCGGATAAAGACATTCCTGCGTATGTTGCCATCTACCGCATTCATGGCCCCTTTATGTTCGGGTCGGCGGAGAAGTTGACGGGGGTAAGCAAACATCTGGAGGATCTGCCTGCCATCGTGATTCTTCGCTTGCGAAACATGACTGTGATTGATTCGACGGGTCTGCAGACGCTGCAGCGATTTGCGGATGAAGTGCATGCCTCGGGCCGTACCTTGATTCTTTGCGGAGCACGAGAGCAACCGGCTCGATTGATGCGACAGGCGGAATTTGAGCAGCATGTGGGTGCGGATAACATTTGTCCTCACGTTCGCGCAGCGCTGGCCCGCGCCCATGCCGTGTATTTGGAGTCGGGCGGCCGATGGAAATCTCTCGACGACGAGATGTCTCCAATTGCGGAAGCGCTCGGCTTTGGACTATAAGGCCGCGGCGATAGCAGTTTTCGGGCTGGATCCGCCGATCTCCAATAAAATCGATTTAATCGATGATGCGGCAAAGGGTCGAGTTCGGATTCGTGTGGTTGCTGGTCAAGCTGATGGGGCTGCTCCCTCGCGGACTGGCACGGAAAGTTGGCGCTGCGATTGGCTGGCTGGCGTGTTTAGCCACGCCGCGATTGCGACGCGTCGGGTTGAGAAACCTGGAGCTGGCATTTCCTGAGAAGCCGGTGGCCGAACGCGAATCGATTCTGCGTGCCATGTATCGGCAACTGGGATGGCAACTCGCGGAGTTTTGCCACATGCCGAGCGATACGCTCGATGGCGCGAATCAATTCATTCGATACCAGGGCCTGGAACATTACCTGGCGGCCAAGCAGCGCGCCAAGGGCGTGCTGGTGCTGACCGGACACCTTGGTGCGTGGGAGATGTCAAGCTTCTATCACTCGCTGGCGGGCTATCCCATGGGAATGGTCATTCGCAAGCTGGATAATCCCTGGGTCAATCGGCTGGTGAACGATATTCGCACGCAACATGGCAATCGCGTCCTGCCGAAGGATGACTTTGCTCGCGGACTGATCGCGGCCATGCGCGCGGGAGAAACGGTCGGCGTATTGATGGACACGAACATGACGCCGCCGCAGGGTGTGTTTGTTGAATTTTTTGGCCACGCGGCGTGTACAGCATCCGGAGTGGCGCGGGTTGCGCTGCGCACAGGCGCGGCGGTTCTGCCCGGATTTCTGGTATGGGAGCCCGCGGAAAGAAAGTATGTGCTCCATTTTCTACCGGCGCTGCAGTTAGTCGACACGGGAGATGCCGAGCGTGATGCAGTTGCGAATACGCAGATGTTCACCACCGCGCTGGAAAATGTGATTCGGAAATATCCGCAGCAATGGTTGTGGGTGCATCGGCGATGGAAGACACGACCGCCCGGCGAAAAAGCGATTTACTAACGTTTCTTTGACATACATTGGCGCATCGCTAGCTACGAAATACTGTTTCGCAACGGATAGAAAACGTCTCTCGTGGCGGGTCCCAGGAGACCACTCGCGAGACCCTGGCGGGTCTTTACCAGGAGTCGGTGCAGTGGGTCAACGAAGTGGCAGTTTCCACGCGATAAAACATTCGAGACCCAACACCTTTTTTGACCAGGATCGGTTGAGCGTCAATTCTTGCGGTGTCGATTGCGCTTCCCGCTGTAGCACGCGCCAACCTCATGCAGGCGGATAGACTTCGTCGCCCGAAAGTGCGCATGTTTTTGCGCCTTTCAGAGGAGTTCGGTAAAAGATTACCCACCTGGTTCGGTACCCAACCCCCCGGAAAATAGCCGTTTTCCAGCAGCCGACCGACTGGTCGGCTGCTTGCATTCATTGCCTATTGCGTGCCTCAACGGCGCGGAGCGGGAGGATCTGGGTGATCGCATTTCGGATGCGTCGCGGTGGAACGGTGATGGCTGGAGCAGTCTTGCTGGTGGGACTCGCACCCATGGACGGGCATCTTGTGGAGGGGCTACTGCTGGGATTGTTGACGCTGGCAAGCCTGCTGCTGCATGAACTCGGTCATCTGCTGGTTGCTTGGGCGTCAGGGGTAAAGGTCCGCGAGATTGGCTTGTGCCTTCGGGGATCGTACATACAGCGAGAACGTGCATCAACCACGATCGACGAGTGCGCAATAGCTTTCGGCGGACCGTTGGTGAATTTGCTGGTTGCGGCGGCTCTCTGGGGACTCCCCGGCGTCGGACACTGGCTCATGATCTACAATTTCATCCTGGCGATAAGCAACCTGGTCCCGCTGCCGGGAACGGATGGCAGAAGGCTACTCGTCGGATTGAGTCAGACCCTGGCTAGAACGCGCGTTCCCGTTGCCATCGTTGGGGACAAATGATGTGTCTCGCTCATCATTGTGATCCACCCGGTCTTCCCACCCACCGGAATAAGTTCCGCGCGAGATAAACCTGTTTTTCGACTTTTGCCGAAGGCTTCGGGTTTTCGTCGCTCAACTCAGCCCCCCGGTCTGCTTCCCTGGCAATGGTTTTTTGCAAGTGTCTCGCAACCCGGCGAGCCGTGTAGTCGGAACCATAGGCGAATCGCATCATTGGACCAAAATCATTGGCCGCCGCAATGCCCACAAAATATAGGCCGGGTACTGAGGATTGAAAATCCGCCGACAGGATAGGAGAATTTGTCAGCGATCGTATTTCATTGCGAATCGACGCATCCAGAAACTCCAGCCGACGCAGGTCCGGCTTGTATCCCGTAGCCGCGATTACGTGCTCCGTTTCAAGATCGTGGAAGCTGCCGTCTTCCGCTCGCAGCGACAATCGCACCGTCCCGTTCGACGCTACAGCCTGTGCAATGGAATAGCCCAGCAGCACCGGCACCTTCCCCTCCACCCGCGCCTTCATCGGCCATCCCGGCGCTGGTCCCAGATGATTCTTTACAATTTTTAACCGCACGTTCACCGGCAGGTGACGGAACATTCCCGGCACCTCCGTATAGATTCTGGATTTCCACCCGGGACCCAACCCGGAAGACGGATTTCTCATGCGCTGCCATAACGAACGGCGCCGACTTCCCGGCCCATCGTGAAATCGTATTTGGGATGCGCGCGCCAGCAGGGTGACGTCGATTCCACTCTCATGCATCAGCGCCGCCATATCCACCGCAGACGCGCCGGCTCCAATAATCGTCACCTTCTTACCCCGGAACACAGAGCAGTCATGATGCGCGGAGCTGTGCGTCAGCAATTCTTTCGGCAAGTGCGATAGCAGTCCCGGGATGTAAGCAAAATGACTGATCCCCACTGCCATCACAACCCGGCGCGCTTCGAAGCTGGCTCCGTCCTCTACCTGCAGGCGGAATCCACGTCCAGTGCGCTCAATTTTTGTCACTCGTCTCGTATCCAGATGAGGAACCATCCGTTCCTGAAAGGCCAGACCGTAATCGATAAAGGTTTCCAGCGGCACCGGCAAGCGGGTGTCGTCATACGGGAGCCCACGCTCCTGGCAGAACGATTTCAGGGTAAAGCTCCCATCAGGATCGGAAAGATTGGAAGCAAAGCCATCCGACTTGAGCAGCATTCCCTGCGGCATGTGCTGCCGCCAGACTTCCATGGGGGGACCGAAGATACCAAAATGGATTCTTCTTGCCTGCAGATGCGACGCAAGCGATAAACCGTACGGGCCTGCTCCTACTATTGCAACTTCGAAGGCAGAATTCATGCCGATCCTCAATCGATGGCCAGGTTTTCCTCTATTCGTGTTGGAAGCTCTTATGCCTGGCTTCCATTCAGACGCATTGATATTACCCGAACTCAAGCCTCGAATTCTTGATGAAACAATACACTCACAAACATTCTCTGGACGCAGGGATTGTCTTCAGTAGAATTTGATGAGCGAATCGTCCGGTAGTCCTATATTTATCACAACCTGTTCTGCAAAAGGGCTGGCTCTGAAGGTACCTCCAATGGCACCCAAAGTACTACTGGCGACGACGTGCCGATGGTTTTCGACTGCCCGCCTGGCCATCGCCTTCCATCGAGTCGGCTGCGAGGTCGACATTGTCTGCCCCCCGAACCATCCCTCTTTCTCCACCCGCGCCCTGCAGCACCGCTATAACTATCAGGGTGTTAACGCACAGCATTCCTTCCGTCACGCCATCCTGGAATCCCAGCCGAATGTTGTAGTTCCGTGTGACGACGTGGCCATGCGCCACCTCCATCGTCTGTACGATACGGCTTCGCAAGACTCCGATCCCGAGGCCCTTGCGATCTGCAAGTTATTTCAGATTTCCATGGGGAACCCAGTGAGTTACCCCATCACTGAATCGAGGGAGCAGTTTCTGGCGCTCGTTTCTGAAATTGACGTTCGCATTCCGGAAACGAAAACCGTCCGCTCTTCCGCGCAGGTTGAAGAGTGGTTGGCACTGTTCGGCTTTCCCGCCGTCCTGAAAGCCGACGGTACTTCCGGTGGAGAAGGAGTGAAGATTGTCCACACCCTTCCAGAAGCGCTGCGAGCCTACAAAATTCTTCACGCTCCGCTGGCCACCGTGGTAGCTGCAAAACGTACTCTGCTCGACCGTGACTCGAATTGTATTGTCCCGTGGTTGATGCAACACCCGCGACAGGTCAGCATCCAACGCTTTGTGGAAGGCCCCGACGCCAACCTTGCGGTGGCTTGCTGGCAAGGCGAGGTGTTGGCAAGCATTGACGTTGAAGTCCTCAAGACTTCAAAGCCGCGGGGCCCTGCAACCATCGTTCGCCTCTGCCGGAATGGCGATCGCCTGCAAGCCGTCCAAAAGATCGTGCGCAAGTTGGGATTCACAGGATTGTGCGGTTTTGACTTTATGATGGACGCTGCGACAGGAGACCCCTATCTGATTGAAATGAACGCGCGCGCCACCCAGACTTGTTCCTTGCCCCTGGCGCCCAACGGCGCCTTGATTGCTTCCTTCTGCTCGGCATTCACCGGTCAGCCATTCGCCGATCCTCCACTGCAATTAGACGGCGACACCATCGCATTATTTCCCATGGCCTGGCAGGGAGATACATCGTGCGATTTGTTCCAATCCTCCTACCTGGATTTACCGATTGACCAGCCAGAATTGGTTGCGCTCGGAATGAAACAGATTCAAAGTACATTGCAAGACAAGTTACAGCAAAAGTGGATCTATCTATTCTCCAAGTTAGGATTGCACCAGCCGTGAAAGAAATCCCCAATGCTCGGAGCCGTACTGCCAGGCATCAGGTGCTCCATCTCATCGGCAGCAACCTGGTTGGCGGTCCGGAAAAGCAAATCCTGCATCATGCGCAGGATATGCAAGACACCGACTATCAACTCTTGATTGGCTCCTTTCACGATCTGAAGGATCGCCCGGAAGTTCTGGTCGCCGCCGAACAACGAAATATTCCAACGCTTTGCCTGCCGGGTGGCTTGCGTCTCGACCTGGTACGTCGCCTGGCCCGAATGCTGTCCGAACATAAAGGCGTGTTGCTTTGCACACACGGATTCAAAGCCAATGTGGTGGGCTACCTGGCTTCACGTCGAACCGCTACCTCCCATGTCGCATTTGTGCGCGGATTCACAGCCGAGAATCGACGTGTCAGATTTTATGAAATGCTGGAGCGCCAGGCGCTCAAGCGCGCCGACCGCGTGATATGCGTATCTGATAGCCAGGCAAAACAGATTGCTCGCATCCGTGGCAATCGACGCGCGCCCGTCGTAGTCAAGAATGCAATGCTGCCGCCTTACGCCCGCCCGCAGGACCGGCCACCCATTTCCCGCAAAGATCTCAGCATCCCCAAATCAGCCTTTGTCTTTGGTTCGGTAGGCCGGCTCAGTCCGGAAAAAGGACACCGCTTCATGGTCTCCGCATTTCATAAATTATGTCTGGAGGCGGCCGTCGGCTCGCAGCTTTATCTCATCATCGTCGGCGATGGAAAAGAGGAGCAGCCGCTCAAGCAGCAAGCCACGCATCTGGGGATTCGCGAACAAGTATATTTTGCCGGCTTTCAGGGCAGTTGTACCGAGTGGATGCAGATGATGGATTGCCTGGTTCAGCCTTCCCTGACCGAAGGCACGCCGAATACGGTGCTGGAAGCCCTCTGCCTGAAATTGCCGGTGATTGCCAGCGCTGTCGGTGGAGTGCCCGATCTGATTGTCGACGGCAGAAATGGACTGCTGATTCCCCCCGCCAATGTCGAACAGATGGCCGCCGCCATGAAGAAGATGTGGCTCTCGCCGGACTTGCGCTGCCAGTTAGCCGCGGGAGCAGAAGATTTGCTGCACGAGTATTCTCCCGCATTCCAGCGGCAGCGACTGCTTGCTGTGTATGAAGAAGTCTTCCGCGATAATTCAATGTCGGCACCTGCCGAATGATCTTTCCGCGCCCCTGCATTCCGTTCGTGGTCTTTCAGTTTCCCTGCTGTAAAGTAGCAACATGCACCCGCCGTTCGACAATGACAATCCCCCGACTGTCAGAAGCTCCGCAGCCATTCAATCTTCAGCCGACGGGGATGCAGTTGAATTCAACCCCAACCACCGCCGCTTAAATGTCCTTGTCCTCGACGAGGAAATTCCCTTCCCTCTGAATTCCGGGAAGCGCATCCGTACCTGGAATCTTTTGCGGAATTTAGCCCGCCGCCACTCCATAACGTTTCTTTGCTATGGCACTTCGGAGAACCGCGGCCTTCAAGAGATGCAAGCTCTGGGAATTCGTGTGGTGCTGGTCCCGCCCCTGCCGCCTTCAAACTCTTCCCGCTTTTATGCCGGAGCGTTGGCAAATCTGGTCTCACCGTGGCCCTATTCTGTATCGCGCCACCACACTGCAAATTTCAATCGCGCCATCCGTCAGCTCATTGCAAAAGAGCCGTTCGACCTGGTCCATTGCGAGTGGACTCCCTACGCCAGCTACAGGCGAGCAGTCGGCAAGCTGCCCATGTTGATTATGGCCCATAACATTGAGGCCACCGTCTGGCGTCGACGAGCACAGCACGCCCCCAATCTCCCCGAACGGTTGTTTATGGCATCGCAGGCGTGGAAAATGAAGCGCTTTGAAAAGCGATCCTTCGCCCGTGCCCGACACGTCGCCGTGGTCACGGAACAGGAAGCCCAGACCGCGCGACAGTGGGGAGCGCACACCGTCACCCTGGTTTCCAATGGCGTCGACACGGACTATCTTCGACCTACGGGTGAAGCTCCCGAGCCGGACTCTCTGTTGTTTCTCGGTTCACTGGACTGGCAGCCCAATCGTGACGCATTGCAGTTTCTGCTGCGTGAAATTCTGCCGAAAATTCAAGCCGCCAATCCGCGAGCGAAGTTGCGCGTGGTAGGCCGCCAGCCTGCCACCAGGTTGCGGGAACAAGTGGAGGGTCTCTCTGGAGTGGAGTGGGTGGGAGAAGTTCCCGACATTCGTCCGCACTTCGCCCGTGCCCTTGCCGTCCTGGTCCCCTTGCGGATTGGGGGCGGAAGCAGGATCAAAATCCTGGAATCCATGTCGATGGGAAAAACTGTCGTCGCGACCCAGATTGGCGCCGAGGGACTGGACGTCGTCCCCGGGGTTCACTGCTTGATCGCTGACTCACCTGCCGAATTCGCTCAGAGCGTCCTTGACCTTCTGTACAATCCGGAGCGCGCTGCGGACTTAGGCCGCAACGGTCG
>JAZKAG010000086.1:27709-31525 GCA_040389265.1 Acidobacteriota bacterium | reverse complement strand
ATGACTGGAGCCGCGTGGCGACCATCCTTGAACAGGCGTGGATTGAAACCGCCAGCGCAGCCCAATAAGAAAACTGAGGCAATGTCATCCCTGCTTCTTCATCTTTTCTTTCAACTCCCTTACTTCCCGCGCCAGTGCCACCGGCAGCCTCATCCCCTGGCCCTTAATGCGATCCTGCATTCGGGATCGTCCCGGAGGCAGCGGCGACACGCCCATCTTCCGCAGGAAATGATTGGCGCGATAAATATTGGCCAGCTTGTCATTCTTGTATTCAAAATTCTGGTTGATGGAAACGGAAATGTCGTCGCCATTTTCAAGCCAGTGCGGAGCATTGATCGGAATGTGCACTGCCTTTCCCGGCTCCAGCACAAACGACGTCGCGCGGCTCTGCAGATCTTTCTTGTAGATGGCCGCGTTGTTGTCGACGGTCCAGAATCGCTCCAGCTCCGGTTCGGTCAACACTTCACGATCGTTCTGATCGAAGATGTGAATTGTCTTCTTGCCGTGAACCTGCAGCAGCAGGCTGCATTCCTTATCAATGTGATACTCGGTAATACGGTGCGGCGAAGTGATGAAGATGATCGACTGCCGGCTCTTGGCTTCTTTGCTCAAAGGAATGCCCGTCATCTCCTGCACTTCGGCAAGACCCTTCTCCAGCAGGTCGTGGATCTCAGGGTCGCGGTCCGCGCCAAAAATGATGATCCACGCGTCTGTCTCCCGAATGCGCCGAAAGGCCTCTTCGATGGAGAAATCTCGTCCCGGCCGATCGCTCCAGCGTTGATCGATACGCTTTTTCCCCGCATTCCAATACACTTTGTTTGGGATTGGCAGAGACCTCTCCAGCAGGCTGTGCAGGCGGTCCATGGTGAACGCCGGATGGCTGCTGAGCGAATGATCCAGCATGAACGGACGGCGGTTGAAGTTCTCTGCGAATTTCGCCCGCTCCACCGAATAGAGGCGCTCGGGCACAAGGGGGATTTCGTTTGCGATTGACGGTGCGACAGGTGTGGCGATTGACATGGAGATTACCTCTTGCTGCCGATGGGAGTCGGCGTCCTCTCTAAAGCTTGAAACTGGGTCGTGCACGATACCACCAGCAATTGCCTGCATTGGCTACTTTGTCGAAGAATCTGCTGGGAAAGAACTTTCTTATGGGAACAAATATCCTTGCGTGGCCGCAGTCCGATCGTCCTCCCGCGCTCGACAAGGCCAGCGTCCACGTCTGGGCCTGGAGCCTGGATCGATCTCCGCTCGACACGGATTGGCAGACCCTCGGGGATGCGGAAACCGCTCGCGCCCGTCGCTTCGTATTTCCCCGGGATCGCGATCGCTACGTCTGCGCCCATGCAGCCATGCGCACCCTGTTGAGCCACTACACCGGCATCCCCGCCGGCCGAATGAACTTTTCTGCTGGCCAGCACGGCAAGCCGCACGTCGAGTGCGCCACCGGCACGCCACCCGTCCACTTCAATCTGACGCACAGCGCCGGCCTGGCTTTGCTTGCTGTTAGCTGCGACTACGCGCTCGGCATCGACGTGGAGCAAATTCGCCCCATCGACGCAAACGTCGCCGCGCACCATTTTTCGCCGCGTGAATTGTTGGCCCTCGACCGTCTTCCGGCGTCCCAGTGGCTGGCTGGATTCTTTCGCTGCTGGACCAGTAAGGAAGCGCTGTTGAAAGGCGAAGGGCTGGGCTTGAATGCGCCTTTGGACGGCTTCGATGTCGAAGTCAGCCCGCAACTTCCTCCGGCTTTGATCGCGGCGGCTCCGCACGCGAACATTCCGCTTGCTTGGACACTGCTCGAGTTGAAACCCGAGGATGACTTCGTTGCAACCCTCGCGGTTCATGATCCCGCGAAAACATTTCAGAGAATGTCTCTTCAATGTTTTGCCTTGTCCCGCTGAAACGTTGCCCTTAATGTGTCGATGCGTTGTGAGCAAACCAGTTCTCAAACTGCACCTCCTTATAAGGGCTCTCGTTCTCGGCCAGCAATGGCGCCGGCTTACCCTGCAGCGTATGCGTGAAGAATTGCAGGGTGTAAGCTTCCACAATTTCGTGCGCCCGCCGGGGTGAAATTGTTCCGGCATCCGTCAAACGGCGTAGTGGCGAATACAGCGGCCGATCCGAAAAATCGAAATGCCGTGATCCTCGAAGCGTCAGCATGTAGCCGCCGAACGCACTCATGGTGTGATTCAAGTTGTCGATATCCATCGCTGTCAGTTTGGATTCTCGACGGGTCTGCGCGTCTTTCGATTGCAACTGCGCCAGGGTGATTGGCGGTCCATCATCGTTCATCACCATGTATGGCTTGTCCAGGCCATGGGTGGCAACTTCACCGAACATCCAGCCGTCTTCATTCAGCGCTGCCTTCACCCGCGGATCCTGGTAGCAAGCTTCAGCCGCTACCGCTCCGCCAAAGGAATGGCCGAATACCCCCGCGTCATCAGCGTCGACGCGATGAAACCATGCACTGCGAGGATCGAGATTCGCCGCCGATAGAGTGTTCAGCACCAGCACATCGTCGCCCGCCTCCATGTCGACTTCCTTCGCTCCAAAGGCATACTGCTGCGCGACTGTTGTGTCCTCAAAATCGGATATGTCGTGCCCGTCCGTGGGTTGAATGACACGGCCATCGGGAAACGCGACCGGTCCGGAGTTATATGTGTGATCGATTCCCACCACGATGAAACCGTGACTGGCAAGATCCTCCACCTGGTACGTGTTCTGGGTGCGATGTCCCGCCCACGCAGGATTGAACAGCAGCACCGGGAACGGAGCTCCGCTCTTCGCAACCGCAGCGTTCTTGTACGAGTGGGTACGCAACACTCCCATGTAGCTCGACAGCCATGTAGTTTCGCTGCGTCTGCGATAGCTCGCTAAATGCTCATCATTTGGAGTCGCCGGGTACCACATCTGAACCATGATTTCCCGCCGCCGGGCCAGCCCCACCACATGCGTCTCCATGCGCACAGGATCGATCAAATGCTCCACCCGCGTGCCGGTTGCGTAAGGACCCGTCGGCTTGGGTAAAGAAAACATAGGCAGCGCATACGTGAATGCGGCAGTCATCAGCAAGAGGCCAACGACACTCGTGCCTGCGAGCCAGCGCATTCGATCGCGTTGTTCCTGCCAGCGAGTTCCCAACAAGAACACGCCCAACCCCACGCCCGCATACAGTGGGATCAATTGCCAGTAGGCCCCCATCCGCACCGCAGCCAACAAGAAGATCGCGCACGACATGACGGCAAATGCCAATCCAATACGTCTTGGTATCCAGCGCAGAATAGCGAATGCCGCCGGCAGCGCCAATAGAAACCCTGCTGCCTCCAACGGACGCATTAGCGAACCCCCTCCGGCCCGGTGCTGCATTGCGTCTCTTCAACCAGCCCGACCAAACCCGGTGCAGTCACTTCTTTCGCCCACGTAGGTGTGTCGAGGCCCAGCACTGCACGGGCCCGGAGCGCCATCATCCGCGCGCCTGGAAGATTGAAGATCTCATGATGGTCCCCGGGCATCACTTCCACATCAACGGGGCGGTCGAACAACTCGGACCATCCCATGTCATCCGCCAGCATTGGACCCTTCGGCTCTTCTTCGCTGCGAAATAGCAGGGCTTTGCCTTGCAAGGGTCCGCTGTTCCCCACCAGGCGTGCCGTCGCCTGCAAATGCTGGTTGAGGCGGTCTTCGTCGGTCTCCTGAAATTCCGCCGGTGCTGCCCAGCGCTGCAAACGTCCTCCCAGCTTGCCGACCGTTACCGCCAGAGCCTGCATGCTCTTCTGCCACAACGATGCCGGGCTGCCCTCGCCCATCTTCCGC
>JAZKAG010000086.1:26003-27657 GCA_040389265.1 Acidobacteriota bacterium | reverse complement strand
TCCCGTCCAGCGAAAACGCTGCAGATGGTAGATCGCCAGCATCAGTTGCTTGCGCAGCCGCGGCTGGCTATTCCAGTAGCTGGGCGCCCACGCGTCGATGATCATGACTAGTTCAATTGGCTGCCCCATCTGCTCCAGCCGCCGCGCCACGCCATAAGCGATCCAGCCGGAAACACACCAGCCGGCCAACCGATACGGCCCGGATGGCTGCACTTCCCGAACTAGGCGAACATAAAAATCGATGAGTTGGTCATAGTTGGCAGTCGCCATCGCGGCATTGTCCTGCTCCAGCGTTTGAATCGCATACACTGGCTGTTCCGTACCCAACTCCGTCGCCAGCGTGCGAAAAATCATGCTCTGTGAGATGACGAAAATCGGATGTCCTGCTCCCAGGGGTTGAATCGGAACGATGCGCGGATTGCGATCCGTTCCCGCCCTCATTTCCGCGATGCCTCCCCGGCTCTTCACTTCTGCCTGGGCCTGATCCAGCCACGCCGCCAAGGTTCGAATGGTAGGATGGCGGAACACTTCCGCCGCCGTTAACTGTACGTTGAACTCGCGCTTCAACAGCGTCTGCAGCCTCGCCAGCAGCAGAGAATGTCCGCCAAGATCGAAGAAGTTCGAGTCCAGATCGAGTTCTTCGATCTTAAGAACCTGGCGCCAGATGCGAATCATGTCGCGCTCGCTTTGCGACATGTGAGCAGTATCTGCCGTCGGCGTTTCTTGTTCCACTGCAGCCGCAACCGGCAGCACAGTCGCATTTAGACGAGGCAACAGGCGTTGGATGACCGGTAACACCTGCGGGGCGGCCGAGTACTTTTCCATCTCTTCCGCCGTCATCAGCTTCAGTTGTGCCAGGGGCCGGTCAGGAGCCATCACGGCTTCTCGCATCAAGTGCGCAAAGTGGCGCTGCGCAACCTGAATCGTCTTTTTCGAGTAGAGCGTCGCGTCGTAGAGAAACTCCAGGAAGACTCCGTCCTTTCGTTCCACCACGCCCAGTTGCCATTCACTGCCAGTCACGGCGGGAACGTCGGGCAGCGAATCAATCTCCAGACCCTTCCATTGCATCTCGTGCACAAATGCCCGCTGATAGAAGAACGTGATCTGGTTCAGCGGATGATAGTGCGACCCCACCCGCATATCGACGAGTGGCGTCAACACGTTCAGCGGCAAGGCTCGCTCCATCGCGTCCATCGACTCCTCACCCAGCCGAGTCACAAGTTGACGGAATGTGGTCTCCGCTCCAATATGTGCCGTCAGGCAGATTGGGTCGGCCAACGGCCCCATCACCGCCTCCGTGTTCTCCGTGCGGTTGGCGTGCGGCGTCAGAAAAAGAATGTCGCTCTGCCCGCTGTAACGCGAAAGCAGGGCTTGGAACAGGCCACCAAAAACGGCGAATAACGTCGCCTGGCATTCCCGAGCGAAACCCCGGGCCGACGCCACCGTGGCGGCATCCATCACTTCCGTCACCACTCCGGCGCGAGCATCGCCTGCCTCCCCGCTTGCTTCCTGTAAATCACTCGGCAGTTCCATCGGTGTCCAGACTCCGCCCAGATACGTCTGCCACCATTCCAACCTGCGAGCTTTTTCCCAACTCTTCAGCAGCTTTCGCTCTGCCTCCGCGTGCGCTGAAAACTGTACCGGCGCAGATTTC
>JAZKAG010000086.1:21244-25993 GCA_040389265.1 Acidobacteriota bacterium | reverse complement strand
TCTTGCTTGTCTTTTCGAAACCAATTTCCTGCTCGTATGCCTGCTGCAGCTGCTGCAGAAAAAGTCCGGTGGCCCACCCATCCACGATGCCGTGGGAAAGTGTGATCGCCAGCCAATGACGATTCTCTTCCAGTCGCAGCACTCTCACTCGAAATAACGGGCCGCGTGTCAGCGAAAATCCAATTTGTCCATCCTGGTCGATCACCGCATGGTCCGCAAGCCGCTGCTCCTCGGAACGCACTTCATCCGGTCCCTGCACCTCAGAAATCATCGAGCGAAAATCGATCGGCAGCTCGGGATGAATTACCTGCCAGACCTGATCGCTTTCTTCTTCCAGGGTTGTGCGCAAAATCTCGTTACGGCGAGCCACTGTGGCCACCGCACGAACCAGCGCATCCACGTCCAATCGACCCCGTAACTGCAGACGGACCCGAACGTGAAACGCCACGCCTCCAGGATTTAACGTGTCCAGTCGCCAGAATCGCCGCTGAAACTCCGTGCTCGGAAGCCTGACCACACCCCCTGCGGCCTTCTCGGCGCCTCCATCAGCAGCTTCCTCGCCCTGCACTCGCAGCGCGGGCAAACCGGCGCGCGCACCCATCTCCGCCACTGACTCTTCGCCTGCAGTGGCGATCACGCCCAACAGTCGCTGGAAATCTTCCAGCAGGCGGAAACCCGCTTCCTGCGAAACAACACGGTTGTCCACTTCACAAGACAGTCGCCAGCCATCCACTCGCTCCACCATGAATACCGTCAGCGGGCGCAGCGCTCCAGGACTCACCGAAGGCATCGCTGTCATGGACACTCCGCCGGCAGTTAAGGGACGAACAAAATCTTGTTGGAAAATAAACGCCACTGGAGTTGGTAAGGTGGACCCGTTCGTTCTGCCGCCTTCCTGCTCCAGATCCGCCAGCATATCTTCATAGCGAAATTGTGCGTGATCGAAACAGTCCGTCACCATGTCGCGAACGTCGTGCAGCAGGCGACTGAATGACATCTCCGCGTCGACACCGAAGCGCAGCGGTAGATAATTCACGAAGGTTCCCACTACACTTTCCAGTTCGGACTGATCGCGCCCGCTCATTGGCGTTTCCAGCGCAATATCGGGCATCGATTGCTGCGTCCGCAACAATAGTCCAAATGCCGCCAGAACGGCATGGAAGAACGTCGAATGCTGTCGCTGGGCCACGGTCGCGATGGCGTCTGTCAAGGAACGCGGCAGCACCATCGATTGGATTGCGGCGCCTTCCTCCCCAATCCCTTCAGTCCGCCACGCCTCCGGCAATTTCGCTACCTTGAGCCCCCGAAAATGCTGCTTCCAGTAATCTCTGTGGGCTTCGTACTCCGGTGTTTTGCGCTGCGCATCCAGCCAAACCGCATAGTCTCCGTAATCTAGAGAGGTGCGTGGTGCCGGTTCCGCTCCCAGAAGCAATGTCCCGTAGCAATCCATCAGATCGCGAACCAGCAAACCCACCGACCAGCCATCGCAGATGCAGTGATGCGCATTCCACAATAAGATGTGTTCCGTGTCGCTTAGCTGCAACACGCCCGTCAGCAAGAGCGGTGCGCTGGTCAGGGGCAAAATCTGGCGCGCGTGATCGAGCGATAGCCGCGCGATTTCTTCCTGTTGCTCGGCCATCTCCAGCGAACGCAGATCGCACCACTGCAATGGCAGCGTGGTGTGCGAGGCAATCCGTTGCATCACTTCGCCGTTATATTCCATCAGCGAAGTGCGTAGAGCTTCATGCCGTGTCGCCAGCAATTGCAGCGCGCGATCGAACTTATTTCGATCCAGATGCCCGGACAATCGGAATCGAACAGCGACGTTCCACGCAGGATCGGGCGCCTGGTTCAGCTTCCACAAGCGTACTTGTAGTGGAGTGGCAGGCAGCGCGTAGATTGCGCCCTCTGTCGTTTCATCGTTCGCGGATTTTGTGAAACTAACCAAGGTCGACACGATCTTTCGTTCCAATCCTTATCCTTACGCGCTGGGCACGTGTGCTGGGGATCCCACCGTTATAGCGTGACTGAAAGTCTACCTAACAACCCGATAATTCTCCCGCGAAATCCGCTGCAAAGGCACGGCGGGAACCGCAACGCTCAATGCGCCCTTTTCAGCCGTATCCACTGCCGCCGCCACGGCTTCCACCGTATGTAACTGCATTAATTGCTTCGCGCTCACCGCAAAGCCTCGATGATGGGCTCGTGAGGCAATTTGAAACATGCGCAGCGAATCTGCGCCCAGGTCCAGCAAGCCGGTCCGAATACTGACACGAGCAATCCCCAAAACCTCGGCAAAAATCTCGGCCAGCGCGAATTCGGTCCCCGTTCTGGGCTCGTAAAACTCTTCCACTTCGATTTCCGCTCCCGTACGCGGCTCAGGCAATGCCTTGCGATCGATTTTGCCATTGGGTGTCAGTGGCAGACTCGGTAACGACTTCATGACCGTCGGAACCATGTAAATCGGTAGCTGGCTTCCCAGCGCCCGCTTCAAATCCGCAGGCGTGGCAGTTTCCGCGCCTGTGTAATAGCCCACCAGGATAGCTTCGCCGCTGGCATCCGGCCGCAGCATCGCCACCGCGTCGCGAACACCGGGCAGCGCGCGCATCGACGTCTCCACATCCCCAAGCTCAATTCGAAATCCGCGCAACTTGATCTGGTGATCGAGCCGCCCCAGGAATTCAATGCGGCCATCCGGCAGTTGCCGCACTTCATCCCCGGTGCGATACATTCGCTCCCCCGGCACGAACGGGTCTGCGAGGAATTTCTCCGCCGTCAATTCTGGCCGTTCAAAATATCCCCGCGCCACTCCATCGCCGGCAATGAACAGCTCTCCCGAAATACCCGGAGGCACCAGCTGAAGCTGAGGATCCAATACATAAAATCGCGTATTTGCAATGGGAGGGCCTATGGTCATCCGCCCCGCGCCCAGTTCGACTTCCGTGATGGACGACCAGACGGTGGTTTCCGTCGGCCCATACATGTTCCACAAACGGCCGCCATTTTGCAGCAACTGCTCGCCCATGGCCGCCGTCCAGGCTTCGCCACCGCACAGCATCTTGAAGCCAGGAGGTGCTTGGAAGCCTTGTTCGAGGAGCATTCTCCAGGTCACCGGAGTGGCCTGCAGCACGGTCGCCCGCGTCGCCTGCAGCAGTTCTTTCAATTGGGCACCGTCCGCTACATCATCGCGGTGGGCGATCACCACGGTTCCTCCCGACACCAGCGGGAGCAGCATTTCCAGTACGGCGATGTCGAATGACAAGGTGGTCACCGCCAGCCAGCGGTCTTCCGGCTTTATCGCCAGCCGCTCCTTGGTATCCGTCAGCAGGTTCATCACGTTGCCATGGCAAACTTCCACGCCCTTGGGTCGGCCTGTCGAACCTGAGGTGAAAATCACATAGGCTCGATCCTGGCTGCGGATTGCAGGCAGCGCCACAATCGGTTCTCTCTCCAGCCCCAAATTTTCATCATCCAGCGCGATCACTTTCGCGTTGCAATGCGGCAAGTTTTCCAGATGTGCGCTTAATGTAACCATCACAGGCACATTTGTTTCATCTACGATCTGCTCGATCCTTGATCGCGGAAACATGGGGTCCAGCGGCACGTATGCGGCCCCTGCTTTCATGACTCCCAGCATGGCCACCAGCATCTCCAGCGACCGATCCATGTAGATGGCCACCAGCGAGCCCGGCCCGGCTCCGTTGCGCATCAACCAACCCGCCAGCCGGTCGCTTTGCAGGGCAAGCTGTGCCCGCGAAAGTTCCAAGCCGTAGAAATCGGCGGCCGGCTGATCTGGCATGGTAGCGAATGCCTCCGCGATCAGTTCCGGAACGTTCTCCGCTTCCGCCGGTCCTGTAGCGGGCGGATTGCATCCTTCCAGCAGGAACTTCCTCAGCGAGGGTTCTAGAATTTCCAGTGTCGCAACGCTTTGTGCAGGATTGGCAACAATAGCTTCCAGCAGGGTGCGATAACTTTGCATCCAACGCGCAATCGTGGACTCGTCGTAAAGCCCTGTGCTGTAGTCGCACTCTAGTCGCAAGCCGTTGCCGGTCTCCACGATGTTCAGGAATAAATCAAAATTGACCGCGCGCTTTCCGTTGGCCTGCACGTCGGTCTTCACTCCAGCGAATCCCGCGCCCCGCCCCACTTGCTCCAGGTTGAATTGAATTTCGCTGATCGGAAGCCGCCCCGGTTCGCGCCGCGGAGTCAGCGTCCGCACCATGCTGCCGTAGGTTGCATGCTGATGCTCGTATGCGTCCAGTACCACCGGCTTGAGAGCCCGCAGATAATCCACCGCCTTCGCCTCAGGCGTGAGTCTGGCTCGGATCGGCAACAGGTGCACGCAGTGTCCAACAAGAACTTCGTTCTCCAGTTGCGATTGCGCCGCAGCAGGAATCATGGTGACCGGATCGGCGTTGCCGCTCAGTCTCCACAGCAGAATCTGCCAGCCGGCCAGCAATGTGGTGAATAAGGTGCACCCTGCCTGCGCTCCGGTCTTGCGCAGCGTTATGGCGAAATCTTTTGAGAATTCCGTCATGTACGTCGAGCCCGCAAAACTCCGCTCCGTCGGCCGGCTGCGATCGCTGGGAAGCGTCAGCACCTCAGGCTCCGGCGTCAATTGTTGTTTCCAATACTCCAGGTCATTCTGCTCCTGCTGGCGCCACTCTGCTTGTTGAATTTCTTGCGCATAGCGACCAAAGGATTTCACCGGCGACAACTGGGCTGCACGTTTCTGAACAGCTGCCGAGT
>JAZKAG010000086.1:0-21234 GCA_040389265.1 Acidobacteriota bacterium | reverse complement strand
CCGTCCATCCATCGCAGACCAGGTGGTGTCCGGTGACCAGCAGCAAATGTTGCTCCGTCGAAAGTTTCACCAGTTGGCAGCGGACCAGCGGTCCCTCAACCAGCTCAAATGGCTTTGTTCCCTCACCGACAATCAACGCATCGAGCAAACTTTTCTGTTCCGCTGCAGAACGGCTGGAAAGATCCACTTCCTGGATCAAAATCTTACGCTGCGGATGGACCCGCATTCTGTCTCCTGCCGGCACCAGAGACATGCGCAGTGCCTCATGACGGGCAATTAGATCCTGCCATGCATGCTGCAAGGCCTCGCGATCCAGCTTGCCCTCCAGCCTCAGCCGAAATGATCCGTTGAAGGCACAATTAGCTTCGTCTGATACTTGCGCAGCCAGCATGATTTCCAGTTGCGGCTCCGTCAATGCCACTTCTGTAACTGTTTCAGTTACCTTGTCGACCGGCTGAGCTGCCGTCTCGCCGCCGGACTCTTTCGGCATCAATCCAATCTGCTGAAGCTCAGCAAGACTCTCGTCGAACGCTCTCACAATATGGTCAAGGTCGGCATCGCTGTGCTCGGTCGTCAGATAGAGAGGAAATCCTTCCAGAATGAAAACTCCCTTTTCGCGCAACAGGTAGAACAACAGTCCGCCAAAGCGAACTTCCAGCGGGATGCCGAAATACATTACACTGCCGCAGGCATCCAGATGTAGCGGAGCTCCCCGCTTCGCGATCACCTCATTTAACTGAAGCACAAACCGTGCCGCCCGCTGGTTCAACGTCTCATAGAGTGCTGCGCCTGCATCGCGAATATGCTCCAGCGTGGCGCACAACGCGGCCATGGTCAATGGATGGCGCACAAAGGTTCCGGCAAAAAATGTCACCCCCGCCTCGGGAACAGAGGCGTCCCCGAACTGCCAGGTTCCACCATCCAGAGCATCCATAAAGGCGGACTTGCCGGCAAGTATGCCGATCGGCATGCCGCCGCCAATTACTTTTCCATATGTCACCAGATCAGCGTCGATGCCGTAGTAGCCCTGGGCTCCCCGCGGATGGATGCGGAATCCATTGACAACTTCGTCAAAGATGAAGGCTGCGCCGGACTGTCGCGTAATCTCCCGCACCCGCAGCAGAAACTCTTTTGGCTGCAGATTGGGATGACGGCTCTGCACCGGCTCGATCAACACTGCGGCCAGTTCGTCCGCATGCTGCTCAATGTATTGCAGGGCCTCATCCGTTCCATAATCCAGCACCGTAATGTTGCCTAGGTTGGAGCGTGGAATTCCAGGCGCGGCCGGCTGCGATAAAATCTCGCCTTTTCGCTTCAGTTGCTTTACCAGCACTTCGTCAAACTGTCCGTGATAATCTCCGGCGAAGAATACGACTCGATCCCTGCCCGTCACCGTGCGCGCAATGCGCATCGCCGCCATCACCGCCTCTGAACCCGTATTGCAGAAAGTCACGCGGTCGGTTCCTGTCAGCTGTGTCAACAGGTCTGCAGCCTTGCCTGCCAAGGGGGTTTGCGGTCCAATGGCGAAGCCTTCATGCATCTGTTCCTGCAACGCACGCAGCACAAAGTCAGGCGCATGGCCGAACATCGTCGGGCCAAATCCATTCACCAGGTCGACATATTCGTTGCCGTCGATATCCCACAGCTTCGATCCCTTGCTTCGCGAGGAAACGAGACTGTACACCATCTCTTTCCATTCCGGCCGAAATCCGCTGACCACGCGTGGATCCGCCAGCGCCTGGCGGTGCTGCTGAGTAAAGGCCTTCGACTTTGCCGTCATTGCGCAGTAACGTGCTGTCAGTTCCGCGACAAATCGTTCCTGCTCCGGCGTTAAAGTTTGATGTCCAGCAACGCTCACCGGCTTCTGCATCAGCGGATGATCGCCGGCAGGCGTCGCCGCTGTGGCTGCTGAGCTTTTCAGCACAGGTTCCGCCACTGCCTTTGGCTGGGAAGTCGGCGCTTTCGTTACAGCCTGGGTTGCGGTTTCCGAACTCACAGCACCAGTGCCGAGGATTTGCAACTGTGACTGTATCAATTGCGTGACCGCCTGCAATTGTTGCTGCATCAATGCTGCAATCGAGCCGTCCATCAACGCTTCCACATGGCCTGCGGGTGGAATGGCATAGCTCTGAGCTGCGGAGGCCGACGCCGCGGGCGCAGCCGCTGCCACGGATACTTCTCCCACCGTTCTCACCGGGGCTGGGCTCGCGTCCATTGCCACGTCCTCCGGCAGTTGCTTGTCGAGATATTCCGCAATCAGCCGGATGGAACCCAGCGTGTCGAGCAATTGCCGGAACGCGATCTTCACTCCATATTTACCCTGGATTTTCTGCGCAGCCTGGGTTAAGAAAAGCGAGTCGAATCCCAGTTCCAGAAAACTAAGCTCATGTTGATCGGCCGCCAGGTCGAGCCCCGACAAATCGGACAGCAACTCAGCGATTTCATTGCCGACCCTCGCACTCCGATCTTCCCGCTGTTTGGGAGTGTCTGTTCCGGTGGTGGCAGTCAATGTCATTTGTTTCTCCAAGTCGTTCAAAGTGGTTGCCGCACTGCTCCCGTTCATTGACGGAAGTGCTTGTTCTAATTGTGTGTCTGATACCGCATTCATTTCGTGATTCGCGTGCGAGTCGGCGCCAGGTACCGTTCTGCGAGATTCCACCCAGTGACGCTTACGCTCAAACGGATAGGTCGGCAGCGATACTCGGCGCCGCGGCTCGTTAGCGTAATACGCATCCCAGTTCACGGCTACCCCGCGTGACCACAAGGTTCCCGCGGTACCCGCAATTGCGTCCCATGAGGATTTTGCCGATGTGGAAGCATTCGCGGCGCTGGCGGGAATCGAGACGCACGCCACCAGCTTGCTTCCACGCGCAAGATGTTGCCGCACCAGCGTGATCAACGTATCGCCGGCGCCCGCCTCCAGCACAATCTCATATCCGTTCTCGATAAGCTGGCTCGCCGCCGCGCTGAAATTGACTGGCACCCGGCTGTGCCGTGCCCAGTATTCCGCGGATGTTGCTTCCGCAGCCGTCAGCGTTTTTCCCGTCACCGTCGAGAGGATCAGCATCTTCGGTTCCTGCAGAGGAATCGATGCCAGCAAAGTCCCCAGCCGTTCCACCACTGGCTCGACCATCGCGGAGTGGAAGGCGTGCGAAGTATGCAGCTTGCGGCTTGCGACACCTTGCTGTTCCAGTTTCTTGGCCAGTTGGTCGATTGCCTCCGTCGGTCCCGATGCCACGGTCAGTGTCGGCGAATTCATGGCCGCAATCGAAATATCTGCCGGCAGCAGAAGTTGTAACTGTTGCGGTTGCATACGCACGGCCAGCATGCTGCCCCGCGCTATCTCCTGCATCCATTCGCCGCGTCTCGACACAAACAATAGGCCGTCGCGTAAGGAAAAAATGCCCGCAATACACGCAGCCACCAGTTCGCCCACACTATGACCCACCAGGCAAGCCGGCTCGATTCCCCAATGCATCCAAAGCTTGGCTAAGGCATAACTGGTAACGAACAACGCCGGTTGTGCATACCTTGTCTGCTCCAGGGCCCGGACCGCAGCCTCCCACGCCGCGCCGTCCTTGTCATGTACGACCTCAGGGAATAGCACGGGCAGCAGGTCCAGGCCAGTCAGCGACAAAAGCTGCCGGCAGCAATCATCGACAACATCGCGATAGAACGGTTCCGAGCGATATATATCCTCTGTCATTCCTGGATATTGCGTTCCCTGGCCAGGAAACAACATAGCTACCCGAGCCGCTTGCGACGCAGTCGTGGCCCGCGACTGCAATCCGTCCGTCTTGCGAAGCTGCGCGATGGCGTCCTCGTAGGTAGCGGCAACAACCGACCCACGGTGCGAAAAGGCGCGCCGGCCTTCCGCCAGCGTGTACGCCACATCCGACAACGAAAGCTTCTCCCCATCGGCGCGTTCCAGAGATTCCGCCAGCCGCGAACATTGCGCCATCAAAGCTGTTTCCGTCCGCGCAGATAAGCAGAGCACCTGCCTAGGGCGGTTCGACGGCTTCGACTCAGCGAACGGCGCTTCTTCCAGCACCACGTGAACATTGGTGCCGCCAAATCCAAACGCGCTCACTCCAGCCCGCCGAATCGCGCGCCCTCGCGGCCACGGTGTCAGTTGGCTGGAAACCATGAATGGAAGATTCGCGAGATCCAGACGCGGATTGGGCTGCTTGTAATGCAGCGTTGCAGGAATTTGTTCCCGGTCGAGCGCCATCGCCGCTTTCACCAGCCCGGTCACACCCGCCGCTACATCCAGATGGCCGATATTTCCCTTTACCGAACTCAGCAAACATGGACTGGTGCGTGCCCCGTCCGCGCCGAAGACCTCCGCCAGTGCGCCCACTTCAATGGGATCTCCCAGCGGCGTGCCGGTACCGTGGCACTCCACGTAATCCACCGATTTAGGCTCGATGCCGGCGACCGCATAGGCCATCGAGATCGCGTCCGCCTGTCCTTTTTGGCTGGGAGCCGCATAGCCTACTTTGTCCGATCCGTCATTGTTGATGCCGGCTCCAAGCAATAGCGCGTAGATGTGATCGCCGTCCGCGATTGCCTCTTCGGCACGCTTCAACAGCACCATTCCTGCGCCTGCTCCAAATACTGTTCCGGTCGCATCCGCATCGAACGGGCGGCAGTGCCCATCCGCCGAGACCATTCCGCCATCCTGGTAGAAATATCCGCGCTGCTGCGGAAATGAAATCGAGACGCCGCCCGCCAGCGCCAGGTCCGATTGATAATTCGTCAGACTCTGCCAGGCCTGCGCCACCGCCAGCAGAGATGTGGAACATGCCGACTGCACCGTCATCGCCGGTCCGCGCAAATTCAATTTGTAACTTATCCG
This sequence comes from Acidobacteriota bacterium, assembly GCA_040389265.1. Lineage (GTDB taxonomy): Bacteria > Acidobacteriota > Terriglobia > Terriglobales > Acidobacteriaceae > JAKAAZ01. Next base: position 16,376 of record JAZKAG010000086.1, on the reverse strand, counting down.
CGTCGCCAGAAAATCATGACCATTCCCAACCAGCGCAGGAAACGATCCCACCTGGTAGGACCGCGTGAACTCTTCCCGAAATCCAGGATCCGACGCCAGGTGCAACAGCAGGTACGTATTGATGCTCGATCCTGCAAACACACCAACATTGCCTGCAATCCGCGCTGGGTCATAGCCGCCATCTTCCAGCGCTTCCCACGCGCACTCCAGTAGCACCCGTTGCTGCGGATCGGCCACCTCCGCTTCCCGTGGCAAAATGCGGAAGAAATCCGCATCAAACATGTCCACGTTGTCCAGGATGGCGCGCGCCGCAACATATTTTCCCTTCGCTCGCTGCGCTTCCGTCAACCCGTCGTCCAGATCTTGAACTGCGATCGAGCGCACCGATTCGCGGCCCTCGCACAGGTTCTGCCACAATTGCGCCACGTTCTCCGCACCCGGAAAACGTCCTGCCACTCCGATGATGGCCACAGCATTCTGCAAGCGCTCGCTCATCGGGTTCCACCCTTTCCGACAAAGTCCGTCGAAGAAATCTTGGATGGCTGCATCCCCGGCCGCCGCGCCAGCATCGCCGCACGCTGACGTTGGCCGCGCAGCTCCCCTGCACCTGCAGCCGCCTTCACTCCTTCGCCCGTGCATAAGCGAGTGGCCAGGCTGCGTGGTGTTGGATAGGCAAACATCTCCACCAGAGATGGAGTCGAGGCAAACTCCGCATGCAACCGCGCATGCATCTCGATCAGCAGCAGCGAAGTGCCGCCCAGATCGAAGAAATTTTCATCTGCTGTCACTGACGCGCGTCCCAGCAGCGTCGCCCACAGCTCTTGCAGTGCCGCTATCGTTCTGCCTTCACCAGCACTACTGTCAAGGCATGCTGCCGCTTTCTCCTGCGGCTTGTCTGCCGTTTTGGCATGACCTGCATCGGGGGCGAGTAACCGCATTTCACAAAGCCGCTGCAGCGCATTACGATCCAGCTTGCCGTTCGCGGTGATCGGCAGCGTCTCTACAAACATCCAGTGTTGCGGCGTCGAGGTGCGGCTTAATCTCGCCTGCAACCACGCTCGTAACGTTGCTTCCGCATCTTGCGTTGGACCCGACAGCGCCACACACGCGACCAGTTGCTTCTCGCCCGACGGAACGGTCAACACCACCACCGCCGCATCCGCGACCAGTGGCGAAGCGGACAAGGCATTCTCCACCGCCGCCAATTCCACTCGATGCCCGGCAATCTTCACCTGGCGATCGATTCTTCCCAGAAATTCAATAGTCCCATCCAGCCGTACGACCGCGCGATCGCCGGTCAAATACAGCAACGCTCCCGGTCGACCTGAAAATGGATCTTGCAGAAATTTTTCCGCCGTCGCTTGAGGCTGGTCCAGATATCCCAGCGCCACCCCTGCACCGCCGGTCGCCAGTTCGCCCGACTGCCCCACGGGCGATGGCTTGCGATCTGTATCCAGGATGTGCACCGTGGTATGCGCAATCGGCTTTCCGATCGGCAGCGTTCCTTCCGCTCGATATTCCTGTGGAACCACATAGCAGCAGGTAAAGGTCGTATTCTCCGTCGGCCCATAGCCATTCACCATGCGCAGCATGGGATAGAGGGAACGGATCCGCTCCACATGTCGCGGCGAAATCACGTCGCCACCAAACACCAGTTGGCGCAGCGGGGCGAACAATTCCGGAGTATGCTCCGCGGCCAGGTGAAACATTGCCGCCGTCAGCCACAAGGTCGTCACACCGTGCTGCAGAATGACCTGGGTATAGTCGTCCAGACCCAGCGAACGTCCCGGCGCAATCACCAGCCGAGAACCATGCAGCAGGCTTCCCCAGAACTCCAGCGTCGACGCGTCGAAGGACAAAGGAGAATGCAATAGAAAGGTATGGGCCGCGTCGAACTCAATAAAATTCTGCCCCGTGACCAGGCGGGCGACAGCGCGATGCGGGATCACCACCCCCTTCGGCCGCCCTGTCGATCCGGAGGTAAACATCACATACAGCGGACTCTCGCCATCCAGCGGCACTTCAGGCACGGGCACCGGGAAACTCTCGACCGGCAGCGGAACTTCCTCAACTCCCAGCAGAAAACTTCCCGCCCACAGCGACGGCTGCGCGTTCTTGCGAGTGCGCTCATCGGCGACCCAATAGCGAATCCCGCTCGACTCCCGAATCTGACCCAGCACTGCTTCGGAAAACTCTTTTACCTCGATCGGCACATAGCAGCCGCCCGCCATCACGATTCCGACCATGGCAGCGACCGCCGCCATCGACCTCGAAGCCGCTACCCCCACGCGATCTCCCGGCTTCATGCCTTGCACAACCAGGCGAGCCCGAAAGGCATCGGCGAAATTCCACAGTTGCGCGTAGGTCAGGGATTGCTGCGAGTCCGTCAGAGCGATCGAATCTGGAGCCTGTTGAACGGTTGCAGAAAAAAGCTGCAGCACCGTCCTGTCCCACCGATTTGCGGGGTCGACGAAGGCAATGCGGCGATCGTCATCCGCAGGTATGTCTCGGTTTGACCTCAACTCGTATCCGTTGATCGGGGATGCATTCGCTTTCACTGGCTACCGTTTCCAGAAGTGAAATTTTCGGGTACTCAAATGTGAAATGCACGTGAAGTGCCAACCGGACATCCCTTTCAAGGTACCTGGACAAAGCGCTCAGGCTCCGCTGGAACAATGACTTAGCGAGCTGCATTGCATGGCGGCCACAGATCCGCCAAAAGAATTCCCAATTCAGCGGGAAATGTGAAAAGTTTTTCCTACTGTTACCCCGTCCGACCCAATGTTGCTTCAAAAGGTACGGCTTGGATGACCACGCAAATCAAACTGCCTCCCTGGGCCTGGTTGGGCCGGCACGGGAGGCAGTTTCTGTTTCGGAGGCAAAAGACCTTGCAATCCGTCTCCTCCCTAACCGGATTAGCAGCGAACAATCTTTTCTTGCAGCTCCGCATCCACGATCCCGCGGGTGGCATTGCGGGTATCGACCAACAGCTTCGCTTCCTTGGCAATGGCCTCGTAGTCGTAATCGGAATGGTCGGTGGCGATCAGAACACAGTCATAATCGCAAATCGTATTCAACGGGACAGATGTCATGTTCAATGCGTAATGCCGTCCGTGTCCCACCGTCGGAAAATAAGGATCGTTATACTCCACCAGCGCTCCCCGGCGGCGCAGTTGTTCAATCAAAGTCAACGAGGGCGACTCCCGCAGATCGTCAATATCCTTCTTGTAAGAAAGTCCCAGCACCAGGATCTTGCTGCCCTTCAACGGCTTGCTGCGTTCGTTCAACGCCGCTGTCACAGACTCGACCACGTGGTAGGGCATGGAGGTGTTCACCTCGCCGGCCAGCTCAATAAATCGTGTGCTGAAATCCAGTTCCTTGGCCTTCCAGGACAAGTAAAACGGATCGATCGGAATGCAATGGCCGCCCAGCCCCGGCCCGGGATAGAACGGCTGGAATCCAAACGGTTTGGTGGCCGCCGCATCAATGATTTCCCAGATGTCCAGGTTCATCCGCAGGCAAAGCAGCTTCAATTCATTAACCAGTGCGATATTGACGCATCGATAAATGTTTTCCAGCAGTTTCGTCATTTCCGCCGCTGCCGGACTGGAAACGCGAACGATGCGATTGAAAATATTCCCGTAAAATGCCGCCGCCAGCTCTGCCGATTCTTTTGTCGACGCTCCCACTACTTTAGGAATGTCGCTGCGCTCGACCGTCACATTGCCCGGATCTTCTCGCTCCGGCGAGTAGGCCACGTAAAAACATTTGGCAGGATCGAGACCTTCTCGATAGCAGCGCAAGCCCTGCGGATTGCCGGCTTCCAGTAGTGGAATCAAGACTTCTTCTGTGGTGCCCGGATAGGTGGTGCTTTCCAGAATCACCAACTGTCCCGCACGTAGATGCGGCGACAGCGAGCGGGCGGTGTCTTCAATGAAACGAAGATCCGGTCCCTGGTGCTCGTCGAGCGGCGTCGGAACACAAATGATGATGGCCTGCATGTGGCTGACATCCGCATACGCGGCGCTGGCTTTGAAACCTGTCTCCCGCAACTGCGCAATCTCTTCCGGCAGAATGCGCTGGATGTAAGACGAGCCCGCATTCAGCTTGTTCACTTTGGTGATGTCGACGTCGAATCCAGTGACAGGAAAACCTGCCCTGGCAAACAACATGGCCAGCGGCAGCCCGACATAACCCAGCCCGACAACCCCTACCTGGCCCGTACGATTCTGGATCGACTGCAATAACACATCCATTCTGGACTCCTCAGTCGCCGCAGAACCGGCGTACTGCGAGACTACAGCCTTCTTCTCACTCTTCAAAGATTCCGTACCCATCATTTCTCCTCAAGATTGCTTTGCTGCCGCGCCTTTTGCCTGCAGCAATTCTGCGTATATCTCTTTCATTCGCTTCTCCGCCCGCTCCAGGCTGAACCGTTCCACCCGCTGTCGCGCCGCCAACCCCATCTGCTCGCGCAGCACCGGCGATTGTAGCTCCAGAATCGCGTCGGCCAAAGCTTCGGGATTGTCGGGCGGCACCAGAATTCCGCTGCCCTCCAGGGCTTCGCGGTTTCCACCAACTTCGGTCGCCACCGCCGCCAACCCACTTGCCATATATTCCAGCAGGGAGTTGGAAAATCCCTCTGCCAAAGAACTAAGCACGCCAATGTCCATTGCCGCAAGGTACGGCAAAACATCCGTCTGCTGCCCTGCCAGATGAATCCGGTCCTGCAACCCATACTGTCGAATGCGTTCTACCACCAGAGCATACTGCGTCCCATCCCCTACTGCCAGAAATCGCATGCGCGGCTCTTTTTTCAGCACGATGCGAGCGGCATCCACAAACTGGGGAATGCCTTTTACTTCCCTGAAGCCGGAAATGTTCCCAACCACAATCTCCTCCGGCGCTATTCCAAGCATGTGGCGCGCCTGTTCACGGAGTTCATTCAGCCGGGAAAACTTTGCCAGATCGATGCCGTTATAGGCCACATGCATCTTACGGTGCGGCAACTTCTCCGTCTTGAAAATCTCTTCCGCCACTACCAGGCTGTTGGCGATGACGCAGTCTGCCGAAGCATTGCTCAGTCGCTGCAGCCGCAGGATCGCCGGAGCCATCCAGGCCGAGCGTCCATGCCACTGATTTAAATTGCGCCGCGATCCAACCACAACCGGTACACCCGCCAGCCGCGCCAGCCACGGTCCAAAAATGTTGCATTCCACGAAAAATGTTTGTACCAGTGCAATTCGCTCTCGCCGCATCCACTGCACCAGCCTGGCGCACGCACGCCATCCCGAAGGACGCAGCAAACTGTTGACGCCCGCAAAGTAAATCTGACAGCCGGCCTGCTCCTCCGTCAGCCATTCTGTCCCGCGTAATACGGCGAGTCGCGGCTCATACCCGAGCCGGCTCGCCAGCTCAATCAGCTGCAATACCTGCCGCTCAGTGCCTCCCTCCGCGATGCCGCCAATCTCATCGATCAAAAATAGAATGCGCGACTTTCCCGCCGTAGTCGGCGGAGCCGCGACCCCATCAATCCCGGAAACATGTGCTTCTGGCAAACCCTGCTTCTCCACAATCTCCTCGCAACCTGCTGAACTCTACTCCTGCTCCGACTCGCAACCGATGGCGTCCCTCACGAGGTCTGGGCTTCCATCATTCGTACGTTGCCACCGGTCGTTTCCGATTTTTGCGCTCTTTGCTATCCGAGCTTTGCCTTGACCCAGCGATTTCCGTTACCTGACCCTGAAAAATGACCTGGGATTGACTGTTTCTGCCACCCCAGATCGGTTGAAGTATATCCACGTTCAGCGTGAGACGATTCAGGTGTTCATCGCCCACTCGTGGACCCTACCATTCGCGGCGTACACCTTGAAGAACCACGCAGGCAATTAAAACAATCCCCGCGGCCGCGGACGGAAGCAACATCAAGTGCAGTAGTGTCACGGACTTATTCCTTTCGTCAGCAACCCTCTAAAGAACGCGACAGCAACTGATCCTGCGCCTGCCTGCAATGCAATCGACCGTGCTCACCGAACCACGGGCGGACCGTGGACAACGCGCCTAGCCAACCACCTCCCAGACCCACGCCGGATACTGCGGCGCCAACCGTGGTGCACCTCCCTTAATGCAATTGGTAGGCCGTTCTTCGAACCGGTGTATCGGCAGCTTTTTGCCAAATCCTGAATGCTTCGAAACCCGGAAATGTGCAGCAAATTGCACATTGCTCAATTGGTTTTCCATCACGTTACGGCCGTAACTCCCCAAACGGCAGGTTTCTAGCGTGTTTCAACCTCCTTTTATAGGTTGGCATCCCACTTGCTTCGATTACCAGCGGCACCCCCGGAGAGCCACAGATTTCCGCCGTATCCGACACGAAAGAGACGATGCAGCAAAACATGAAAGTCCTCAGCACAATCGTGGAACACTTTGGGATTGCCTCCGTATTCCGGCGCGCCATTGCCAGCCGCAGCGGCCTTGTCCTGGCCCTGCATCGCGTTCTTCCAGCCGGCGAACAGGCCCTCTGCTACAACCCCCACCTGGTGTTGAGCGAGTCCGCTTTCGTCTCCCTGCTGCAACTGTTGCAGCGCGACTACCACGTGGTTCCGTTGGAAGACGTCTTGGCCGATCCCGGCGGAGCAGAAGGCCGCCCCAAAGTTGCCCTCACCTTTGACGATGGGTGGGAAGATAATTACCGTGTCGCGTTTCCCCACCTGGTCCGCTTCGACATGCCGGCCACCATCTTCGCCTGTACCGGCTTGCTCGATACCATGCAGTTGCTGCCCGAGGAACGATTTGCCCGCCTATGGGCGCAGTGCTCCGCCGCGTCTACATTGGAGGAGTTGGTCATTGACCTGAACCACTGGGGCATGGGCCGAAGCAAGAATCCGCAACTGCGGCCGCGCCAGCAATACTGGTCGATGGAGCTGAAGCGCATGCCGCTGAACGCCCGTCTTCTTCTGCTCGATCACCTGGAGCAGCGCTATCAGCTCACCATTCCCCAGTCACGCCGTTTTCTTACCTGGGAGCAGGTTCGCATTATGACCCGCACCGGCTTGATTCGCATTGCATCGCACACCCACCGCCATGCCACACTCTCCTCGGAGAGCGATCGCGATATTCGCCGCGAATTGGATGACGCCCGCATTGCCCTGTGGAAACACTCCGGCGGCGCTTCCGATGTTCTCGCCTATCCCAACGGGATGTATAACCGCCGCGTGCAGGAACTCATCCGTTCCATGGGATTCAAGGCTGCGCTCTCGACCGTTCCCGGCTTTCTCACCCGCGAGTCGAATCGTCTCGCCATTCCTCGTATTGCCGTCGACAATACCACCGTCTCCGACCCCAGCCTGCAACTGTCGATCAGCCGGGCTTCGTTCTACTTCCTCAGCTCCGGGCTCCGATCGGCCGCTTCCTTCTAAGCCCGCCTGTTCTTCAACGGAATCCCAGTCAGTTCTCCGTTCCGAAATTGCAGACGAACCGACAGAGCCGAGGAAATTCTCTTCCCTCGCCCTGCCCTGATTGCGCTCAGATTTGCGTGGTTTTGCTACCAGCCTGCCGGCTTTTCCCGCCGCAGGACCTTACGCACTGTCTCTTCCACTCTGGGTGGAAGGCGATGCAGCGCGGTCCGCGATGTATCCAGCAGAAAATCTGCCACATCGTACCGGCGAAGCAGCGTGCGATCCTTGCGATAGCGGTCAATCGGCGTGATCTTGCCGCCGAATCCGCGCAAAAACTTATGGTGCGCTCCCAGGGAGATCAGGCGAAATCCACGCTTGCATGCCCATTCAATGGTGTGACCAATCAACAGATCGTTCGGCTTCAAATATAGAAATTCGGGCAGCGAAAAGTTGCGCGAGCATTCCACCAGGCCACCCGGATAGAAGCGAATGAAGCTGCCGGCAATGATTTTTCCTTCGTGCCGCGCCAGAAACAAGCAGCGATTTTTCTGCGTGGTTTGGAATGCCTCCCACTCCAGTTCCTTGGGATACTGAGCGAGCTGCTTCACCGAGGACCAGCGCTCATAAATGGTGTAGAAAGCCTCAAACTCCTCGCGAGTTTTGCCCTCAATAATCTCCACGCCGTTCTTTGCGGAAAAGCGAATGTTACGGCGCTGCGATTTGCCGCAGTTGGCAATCAACGCCTCCGCCCCCAGCGACAGATCCAGGATGGGATTGCCCGTGAACTCCCGCTTGCGGTATCCCGCCTTCACGAATGGCGTTAACGGCAGCTCAGCCCAGCTGTACACCTGCGCCAGCGGAGCGCCCTTCGATTCGCGTTCGAATCCCTGCACCAGCCATTCCATCGCCTGGGTCGGATCTCGCCGTTCATCCACGGCAATGTGAACCCGAGTCTCCAGGCCGGAGATAACTTTGCCCGGCTCGTGCAGTCCGGTCAGAACTCCAATCACCTCTCCATCCGCAATTGCCAGCACCGCAAACGGCTTCTTGCCGCGGAAGTATGGTTCCAGAAAGTATGCGGGCGAGGCATAATGCGCTGGAGCGGTGGTGTGCTGCAAACATTCCGCCCACTTCATCTCCAACAGCGGCGTAGGATATTCGTGCAGAATAGTGAATCCTTCCGCCGGCATTCGCTCCTGCGTCGCCGGCGCATTCGCCGATTCCTCGGGCGAGCACGACAAACCTGTTTCCGATGTTTCTTCCTTCATTTCCAAGGGCATTCCATCACTCCAGAATTTCTTCGTTGCGCTTTAAGAAGAGAAGTTGACCGCTGTCCTGGCCGTCTTCTCGCGCGGTGCAGGCCGCAAAAGTTCCGCCCACATGCCGCTGCCTAATCCGAGATAAATGCATCCGTATGCAATCGGCCCCAGCAACGCATGCGCAGGCCCATGTCGCCATCCCAGGTGCATCGAAGCCGCGATTGTAATCAGCACAAACATCGCCGCAGGAAATGCCAGGACCGCCAGCAGCCAGTGGCCCGTTGCCATCGCGGTCGCCGCACTTAACAGCGCAACTGCGAAGGCTGCCACCAAGACCGCCGGCGCCCATTGCGATAACGATGCGGACTCAGGATGTTTGCGCGCCAGCCGCACCCGCCCAATGCCATAACGCATCATTTGCCGAAACAGGCCGCGAAAACTCTTGCGCGGCTCGTAATACACGCTCAATCGCGGATCCGTATAGGCTTTATATCCCGCTGCGGCCACGCGTGTGTTGAACTCCACATCCTCGCAGGCGTCAAAGCTTTCGTCGTACAATCCCACCCGCGCAAACACCGGCCGTCGATAGGTTGCACCGGAGCTGGCAGGATGGACGAATCCGGAATGGCTCATGTTGTAAATCAACGAATCGCGCCCATGGCCCAGCGCCGAGGCTCGCGCATCGGCAATGATTCTTCCCACGCCTCGCGGGTTGTAGGCGATCAATGGCTGCGGACGACACAAGCAATCCGCCCCAGTTTCTTCCAGCAGGAGAACCGTGTCCCGCAACAACTGCGTCGATGGAATTTGGCAATGGCCATCGATAAACAGAATGATGTCGCCCGTCGCAGCGCTCACTCCCGCATTTCTGCCGGCGCCGGAACGAATTCCAGTATTGTCGATCACCCGCAGCGATACCGACGCGCTCTGCGCCTTCTGCTCGACCACCGCCCGCGTGCCATCCGTCGATCTTCCATCGGCGACCAGGATCTCGAAGCTCTCGGCTGGATAGGCCTGTTGCAGCATTTGATCCAGCAGCCGTCCCAGACTGTGCACTTCATTCCGCACCGGCAAAATCACAGAAATCTTAGGCAACGCCATGCGCCGGTTCCTCGATGCCCATCGAAAACGAATTCCCAATCATCGTGCTGTACAGCATTTCCAGCAGCTCCCGCTGGCGCGCTGGAGAGAATTCCCGCGCCACGCGATACTTGGCTTCCGCGGCCAGTTGATTGCGCAGCGTCGAGGAACGAACCATCTTCCTCATCGCCTCGGCCAGCGCTTCCGGGGAATCGGGCTCGACCAGCAGACCGGTTTCTCCCGCATCGATCACATCCGGAATTCCGCCGGTATTGGTCGCCACCACCGGTATCCCCAGCAGCATCGCTTCTAATACGGAATTTGGCGTGCCATCGGTCAACGACGGTTGCACCAGGCAATCCATCACCTTCATCCACGCTGCCGAGCGACGTTGAAAACCGGCAAAACACACGCGAGCTTCAATCCCCAGGCGACGAGCCTGCGAGCGCAGCGCGCTTTCTTCACGGCCTTCGCCCAGCAATAACAACTCCATCGGCTGACCCGGCAGCAGCTTGCTCAGCTGAGAAAAAGCATCGAGCAGAACGCGGTGTCCCTTCTCGCGGTTGAACCGACCCGCCCCGCCAAACACGAATGTCCGCTGGCTGAAGCCAAGCTCTTCCCGCGTCGGCGTCGGTTCCTGCGATAAACCCGTCTCTCGTGGCGCCAGAACTGCATTCTGAATCACCAGCGGCGCTCGCCGGCCGCGACGCAGCCGTCCCAGTTCACGCGCCTGCGCTGGAGAAATGCAAACCACCCAGGGACTGCGCATCAGCAGACTGCGCTCCAGGCGCTCATACAGCGTCACTTGCCAGGTCTCCGATGTAAAGTCGCGGACGAACGGCACCCATGCCACGTTGGCGTGCTTGGCGGCAAAATGTCCCACAACATTCGCCTTGTACCCATGGGTGCACAGCAGGTCAATGTCCGCGGTGCGCAGATACTTCGTCAAATCATCCACCAGGCCGGGACGAATGCCTCCCGGAACGGAGACCGTTTCGATGCCATACCGGCTGGCCACCGACAGCAGCTCTGAAGGTTGCGGATCATCCTGAAAGCTGCCCAGAATCACGTCATAGTCTGCGTCCCGCGCATCACGCGCATGGTGCAGCAGCTGCTTCTCCGGGCCGCCGATGGAATCGCTTGCAATCAAATGTAGGATGCGTGACAAAGTAGTTCTCCTTTGTTGCCCTTTTGTGTTCCCGGCAAAACCTTCCGGGAGAAGATCTCCAGCGTTAACGAGAGCCCCGTCCACAAAGAACAATCTTGATGGTTTTGAACAGAATCAGCAGATCAAACAAAAGCGACGCGTTCTTCACGTAGAACAGGTCGAATTCCAGCTTGGTACGCGATTCCTCAACATTCGATCCGTAGCTGGCACATACCTGCGCCCAGCCAGTAATGCCCGGCGGAATGCAGTGCCGCAGATCGTAATACGTGATTTGTTCTTCCAGCAGACGCACGAAGTGCGGACGCTCAGGACGTGGCCCAACCAGGCACATCTCGCCGCGCAGCACGTTGATAACCTGCGGCAACTCATCCAGCCGCACCTTGCGCAGAACCGCTCCCACCCGCGTGACCCGCGCATCCTGGGTGGTCGCCCATACCGGTCCCGAAACGCTTTCTGCATCCTTGCGCATGGATCGAAACTTGATCACCCGGAAGGTTCGGCCGCCTAGGCCGACCCGCTCCTGGGTGTAGAACACGGGGCCTTCCGATTCCAGCTTGATGGCGATCGCCACCAGCAACCCAACCGGCGCCACCAGGATGGTCAAAAGAACCGCAGCCACAAAGCTTGCCGCACGATGAATGGAACGCTCCATGGCCGTGGGAATCAGCGCTGCTCCAAAGGCCAAACCATTCGACCGTACCGACTCCACCGGCACTCTTCCAGTCACGGATTCGTAGAGTTCCCCAGCATCCTGCACTCGGATTCCCACCCGCCGCAAGGCCAGCAAATCATCCGCCGATACCGTCGAGATGCCAATTTCCGAGCTGATCACAATGCGATCCGGGCGGAAGGAGCGCGCCAGGTCCCGCAGGCGATCTACCGTCCCAACTACCGCAAATCGAAAATCTTTTGGCAGCGGGCGGCTATGGTCGAGCACCACCCCGGCTAGCTTCAGCGGCAGTCCGCACTTGCCCGCCAGCTCCTCGGCCAGCAGTTGTACCGTGGTTCCGGAGCCGACCAGCAAAACTCGTTCGCCGCTGCTCATGCGCCTGTGCCACCAGTCGGAAATCCTTCGCTGGGCGTACAACAGAATCAATATCAGGGCCAGCGCCGGCTCCATGAAGTGATCCCCGACCCGCCGATCCCCCGCCAGCAGCCATACCAGTGGACTCAGCAGCAGCGCGCTGATACCCAATCCGCGCAAGCCTGCCACCAGCACCGACTGTCGGCTGCGTATCGTGGCATGCTCATACAGATCGGAGAAATAGAAGGACCACACGCCTACCATGGCCGCCAGCAGTACCAGCAGGTAGAGCTGCACATCCTCCATGGTGTCGGTTGGAGTTAACGGACGAAACAACAAAAAACATCCAGTCGCCAGCAACAACGCGTCGCCGATCACCAGAAACAATTTGCTGGCTGGAACGTAAAGATTGAAAACCCGAATCATTTCAATTCTCCTTACGCTTGCCGCCGTATCCGTAGCCGTACCCGGAGTTGCGGTAGTAGTCTTCGCTCTTCAGATGGGTGACCCGATTCACGACACAACCAGCCACCTTGTCCTGCATCATGGCCAGCGCCTCACGCGCGCCACGGATCGGAGTACTGTCCGCGTTCAAAATAAATAAGCTGCAATCCACCAGCGGCAGCAATGAATGCGTATCCGCCACCGCCATCATCGGAGCTGAGTCCAAAATCAGCACATCGTATTCCGCCTTCATCTCATCCAGCAGCTTTTCCAGCCGGCTGCTTTGCAGCAGCTCGTCGGGTTCTTCCAGCATGCTGAATCCAAACAAAACACCCAGTCGGCGATTCACCTGGTACACCGCTCGTTGCCACGGCACGTCACCGGCCAGCCATGAAGGCTGATGCAAATCTGGCTTGACCCCAAAAATGGTATGTAGGCTGGGCCGGCGCAAATCAAAATCGACCAGCAGAATTCGCAACCCGTCAACACAGCTCAGCGATCCGGCCAGGTTGGCCGCAACCGTGGTCTTGCCTTCGCCCGATAAGGTACTGGTGATCAAAATCGTTCGCAACTGAAAGTCCTTGCTCAACCCTTTCACCCGGCTCCGCAACAGGCGGAATTGTTCCGCCATAACCTGCTGTTTGGGATCCAGGTCCGCCACGTTCGGCGCCAGCGTTACCAGGGACGGGCTAATCTGCGACAAGTCCAACTGGCGCACCGGCAGGTTCGAACTGACCACCGTCCGCCTGGATAACACGGCCGGTTCCGCGGCAGAGGCAGAACTCAAATCGATTTGCTTGACTGTGGTGCTTTCCTGCTGAATATTCGCAACTTTCATTTGTTCCTCTCCATATCCTTGGGTTTCCATGGCTTCCCCGGCCCTGCTCCTCAACTACGCGCCGTATTCGTCGTCCACGATTTGTCCTTCACCACGGGACACTTGGGCAATGCCACCATAACCGGCAGCTTCAAGTACGCTGCCACTTCGTCGGAATCATGCATCGTGTCGTCGTTCAACTCCATCGCCAAACCAACCAACAATCCAATCAGCATGCCCATCAGCACGATGCCCATGCGCAACACCACCGGGTCGGGCCGAAACGGCCGTCCAGGCAGGCTCGCCGGCTGCACCACAACAAATGGCTGGCTCTGTTCGCGTTGGTTCAGCGCCGAGGTCATAGCCGCTTCCTGCTGTTTTTCAAGCAGGGCGTTGTAGTTCTTCTGCATTTCCGTGTAATCGGCGTTCATTGCGGCAAACTGTGTCTGCACCACAGGAACTCCGCCCACGGATCCCTGCAGCTCGGCGATCTTCTGTTCCATCCGCACCTGCCGTGCCTGGCGCGCCTTGATGTCCGCATTCAACGCGATCAACTGGCTTCTTAGTTGATCGTTCATGGTCGGTCCGGTCGCCAGCGGAGTCGCCGCCGTCACCCCGGAACTGCTTGCTTTCGGTGCGTTCTGGATCTCGATTTTCAAGGCGGCAATGTCGTGCTTGAGTCGAATGACATCGGGATGCTGCGGCGTATATTTCAGCAGATCTGCCCGCAGTTCCTGCTGCTTCTGCACCAGTTCAATCTGCAGCGGGGTGGCCGGTGGCGGGGTTGCGCCCGTAGTTCCTCCACCGCCGTTCGACTTCACATTCAGCAGAGATTCCAGGTACACCTGCTGCTGATTTGCTTGAGCCAGCGCATCCTGGTTGGCCTGCATCGCCGTTTGATACTGATTAATGAGCTGCATATTGGCCTGGGCCTGCTCCGGCAAGCTACCCGCGTGGGCGCTGCGGAACGCCTGGATCTTTGCCTGCTCGGCAGCCAGTTGCTGCCCTGCCTGGGCCACTTGCGTGGTCAAAAAGGAATCGGCTCCCTGCGCCTGCTGCCGCCCATCCTTCACTCCCTGCTGTAAAAACAGGTTGGTAATCTCTCGAGTGGCATCCCGGGTCTGCTTCGGCGTCTCCCCAATGTAAGAAATGGTGAACGCTCCCACTCCGCCCCGATCATCCCCTGCATCCGGAACCTGCTCCACGGTAATGTCACGGCGCATTTCCGCAACCACCTGCAACATGCTCTCCTGCTGGCGCAACTTGGGATACAGATTCAGCTTTTCGATGATTTGTGGGAAGTCAACGCCGCTCATCACTTCCAGCTTGATTTGCTCCAGTTGGCTGGTGGTAGGCGCGCCGTCGGACGACTTTGCCATGATCGACCGCACGCTCGATCCCCTCACTAGGACCGTGCTGGTCGACTTATAGGTGCGCGGCAGCAGCGGACTCAGCGCGAATCCTGTCGCGATCACGACCAGCGTAGGAATCGCGATCCAGTATTTGCGGCGCTGTATTACGGCGACGAAATCGCCGACAGAAGATGGCGGTTTACGTTCCATTATTGAAGTCCTCCACGGGTAAGGGGATTGCCAAGATTGAACCGGATGCCGCCGCCGAATTGATTGCGTGTGAATCCCAGCGACGGTGCATTCACCGCAGTTGAAAAGCTTTCAGAGGTAATCGAGTACATCGCGAACAGTTGCAGATCTTTGCCAATCTGGTAGGCCTGCTGGGCTGACCCGCCATACACATGGCCGGGTCCGTAGGCTTGCCCGTTGCCGGCATTATGCGTATACGATCCCGCCCCGGTAAAAATCCAGTTGTTGCCAAAGCCCAGGTAAGCCGTGGACCCGATGGTGTTCGATACAATCGCAGGTTCCAGCAGGTTCACCAGGATGGCACGCGAATAGTCGACCGAAAATTCCGACTGCCGAAGCTTCCGGCTCAACGACGCATTCAAGGAATAGCTGGTTTCGCTGAAGGTCCCAATGTCCGCGCCGGAAGACTGGATAAAGAGTGGCCCCGCGGCAACTCTTGCCGTGAAGGTCGGCGTCAGTTCACGCGAGTACGTAGCCTGCAGCGTCTCTGCCGACTCATTCCCGCCAGGACTGATGCCGTCAATGTAGATCGGAGTGAGTGCGCCCCCGACGGTATCGCGAAGCGTCAATTGATAAGTCAGCCGCACATCTCCGCCGACGGTCAGGAACCTTTCACCAATGTTGGTGTGCGGAATCACGCCGGTCGTCACTTGGGACGGCACCATCAGAAAGTATGCCGCGGTTCCCCTGGCGCTCAGCGTCATCCTGGCGTTCATCAGGTACTTGTAGTTGACGGTGCTGGCCGCATTCGTCACCTCGAAGCTGTCTTCTTCCAGCAGCGCTCCCAGCGTCGGGACCACAACCCCGATGCCGCCGATCCCCAGGCTTTGCGGCAGGTACTGGTTCAAACTCAGATACCGCGCTGCCGTCGTATCCCATTGCAATGCCGACCGCTCTGAAAACGCATGCGCCAGGCTCTGAAAGGCGCGCTGCGAGAAGTTATTGACATTGCTGTATTGCGGATAGAGGGTGTACTGCGGCTGGTACAACAGAAAATAACGGGTGCGTTCGCTATGCAGCAGCAACCCGCCATCCGCCGCAAATTGTGCGTATGCCGCCGACTTCTGATCGGTTTGCGTCCCGAAGAAATTTGTCTCATCTCCGCCGGAAGCCGACAGCCCCAGTCCGTATTTCTCGAACGACTGGTTCTCCGCGTTGATGGCATTCACGCCCTGGTTCAATGACAGGTTCGAGCCCAGGGTTTGGCCCGGCAGCAGCGGTTCCATCGGGTTGCTTTCCCCCGGCGGCAACTCGCCCGCCGGTACCGCCTGCGCCCTTGCCCGTCCACTCGGCAGCAACAGCCCCGTAAACATCAGAACCAAGGCAATCAAAATAGAGCGTCGAATTTTATGAAGCCAGTACGGCAAGTTGTTCACGGGACCACCACGGTGTCGCGGGTTTGCAGGATGACATCTTCGCTGCCCCGCTTGCCCTTCAGCACATTGTTGTATTGCACCTTGATGCGTTGTGCCTGGCCGTTCGGCAGGGTACGCAGCACGTAAATCTTGTTCGGTTTTGCGAACTCCCTCAATCCACCCGCGGTCGCCACCGCGTCGATCACGTTCATGGGAGGAATCAGGGCATAC
>JAZKAG010000085.1:0-5542 GCA_040389265.1 Acidobacteriota bacterium | reverse complement strand
AGGATGTTGGCGCGCTGTCTCCAGCCGCAAAAATTCTTCATCCGCTTTTGGGACGAAAAATCGACTCTGCATTCGTCCACGGCGAGCTTTTTGAAGCGGACCTCAGCACAGTCGCCGCCAGCTATCTTGCCGAACACACCTTGGGCGATCGTGCCATTCTTCCGTTCGCGGCCTTCCTTGAAGTTGCGTCGGCTGCCATTCGGAATTCCGCTGCGCAAGAAGGAAGCAGAATTCAAAATTTCGTGGTGCGCGAGCCGCTGTTCCTGTCGCATGACGTGTGCAAGCTTCAGGTGCGAGTGGGCGACGGAACGGTGGAGATCGCCAGCAATGCCGGCCATGGCTGGACCGTGCATGCCCATGGTTCCATCGAACCTGTTCTGGCGGAAGAAACGCGGCAAGATTTGACCGATCTGCGAGCGCGCTTACAGAAAGAAATCTCGCCGGGCGGTATCTATCGCATCCTGGAACAGTCTGGTCTGCGTTATGGCGTCGCCTTCCGCACCGTGGATGCAGTTTGGTCCGGCGAGGGCGAATCGCTGGCTCACCTGCGCTTGTCGCGCGATTTCCTTGAACAAGCCTCGCAATATGGAATGCATCCCACCGCGCTCGATGGCTGCTTGCAGACCGTGGCCGCCGCTCGGAAAGAATCGTCGAGCGATCTTTTTCTGCCGATCAGTGTGGACAATTTCCGAATTCTACAAACAGGCGTGACGGAACTTTGGGTCCATACAAAAATCGTGGCCTCCAGCGACGAAGCATGTACCGCCAACATCGTTGTGGTGGATGCGAGAGGCGATCTAGTCGCTCGACTGACGGGGCTACAAGCAAAACGATCCAGTGCCGCCCAGCTCCAGCAAGAGATTTCCGCCACGCCCGCTTCCACGTATCAACTTGCCTGGCGTTCGCTGCCATTGCAAAGCACGTCTGCGGTTGCATGTTCGCGAATGGGCGAACGTTGGCTGTTGCTTGAGTCGCGCCAGGGGGCATGTACTCTGCTTGCAAATCATCTGCGGCAGCAGGGTGCGACATGCGAAATTCCTCGTGCCGCGGCCATCAACTCGTCGATCCTTATCCAGCACGCGTGGACCGGCATCGTCTACGACGCACGCACATTCGTTAACGACGCTCGCCACATCGTCAACGACGCTGCAGTTGCACCATGGGCACATGCGGAGCAGCCTGCAGTCGAGTTTGTTCTGAAATTTGCCCGGTCCATACAGAATTCGCAGGCTGGCTCCGTTCCGCGGCTTTGGATTCTGACGTACTCGGCCGTCTCTGCCATGCCGTTGGAAGATGTATCGGTCGCGCAGGCGCCACTATGGGGATTGGCGCGTACCCTGATGCTGGAGTATCCCGAATCCGCGCCAGTATTGCTCGATGCGGGAGTGGATCCTGGCACCGGTGCGGCCGCAACAGATATTGCACAAAAGCTCGCCGACGAGATTGCAGCGGGCGGCCCCGAGCCGATGGTGGCGTTTCGAAATGGAAACCGCTATGTCGCGCGGCTCGTCCTTGGCGATTCGAAATTGGAGACTGCGCAAAAGCTTCGTCTCGATCCGTCCGGTCGACTCGAGGATATTCGCATTGAGTCCAGCTCACGAACTGAACCGGCTGAGAATGAAGTTGAGATTCAAGTGCGAGCCTCCGGATTGAATTTCCGCGATGTCCTGACTGCGCTTGGCATGCTTCCAGCGCGCGCGACTGTTCCTGGAGCGGAATGTTCTGGGACGATTGTGCGTATTGGTGCCGAGGTGCACGACTGGAAAGTCGGTGACGATGTGCTCGCCTTTGCGCCGGCCAGCATGCAATCGTTCGTCAACGTGCCCGCGGAATTCATCGCCAGGAAACCTGCCGCCATGACGTTTACCGAAGCGGCTGCGATTCCCGTTTCATTTTTGACCGCGCAGTATGGACTGCATCACCTCGCCCGACTTTCAGCCGGTCAACGCATCTTGATTCACGCCGCGGCGGGAGGTCTTGGTCAGGCTGCGGTGCAACTGGCGATACGAGCCGGTGCGCAGGTGTTTGCCACAGCGGGCAGCCCGGAGAAGCGCGCATACCTGAGGCAGATGGGAGTGCAGTATGTCTTCGATTCTCGTTCCCTTGAGTTTCGGAATGAAGTACTGCAGGCGACCAATGGCGCCGGCGTCGACGTAGTGTTGAATTCTCTCGCGGGCGAATTTATTCCCGCCAGCCTTGACACCCTCGCCCAAGGCGGCTGCTTTCTTGAAGTTGGAAAACGCGATTTGTTGTCCCCGCAACACGTAGCCGCGTTAGGAAAAAGGATTCGCTATCTCCCCTTCGACCTGGGTGAAGTCGCCCTGCAGGATCCGCAGTGCATCGCGAACATGTTGCAATCCTTATTGGGGCGCTTCTCCATGGGGGAGTTGCAACCCCTCCCAACTACGCTTTACTCATTCGCCGACGCCGCCCAGGCTTTCCGTCACATGGCACAGGCGCGGCACATTGGCAAGATCGTTCTGGGATTCAACGGCAACGGCGCGGTCCGCGACATTCGCGATATCGTCTCGAACGGTACGGTGCTGATCACAGGAGGTATGGGAGCCCTGGGCTTAGAACTGGCGCAATGGCTGGCTGCGAAGGGTGCCCAAACCATCGTGCTTGCAGGCCGAGGCGCGACCGATCGCGACGACGATTCCACGATTGCTGAACTTAGAAAGAACGGTGTCGACGTTGCCGTGGAAAAGGTCGACGTCGCCTCGACGGAGGAGACGCAATCGCTGCTGCAGCGAATTCGGGACAATCGGCCTCCCTTGCGAGCGGTGTTTCATGCCGCGGGCGTCGTGCAGGACATAGTACTGAGCAAAGAGACGTGGAGCGGATACCAGCAGGCCACCGCACCGAAAATTTGCGGAGCGTGGAATCTCCATCAACCCACTCAGGAGGTCCCGGTTGAGTTGATGGTATTTTTCTCGTCGGCAGCCTCGATTCTCGGCTCACCCGGACAGGGAAGCTACGCCGCCGGCAACGCGTTTCTCGATGTACTTGCGCACCATCGTGCCAGTCGCGGCATGGCAACGCTCAGCGTGAATTGGGGTTCCTGGGCAGCGGCGGGGATGGCTGCGCGGCTGTCGCCGGAACAATCGGCGCGCTGGAAACGGCGAGGCGCCAGCCAGATGCAACCATCGGCTGCGTTAACGGCGCTGCAACATTCGATCGAAGCCGGCGAGACGCAGGTCGCCATCATGGATCTCGATTGGGAAAAGTTCCTGTCCGCGACACCACCGCGCAAAGATTCCCCCTTCTTCTCGGAATTGCGATCGTCTGCGCCTGGTCCGCACGAAATGCAATTTACCGGCACGGTGCGGTCGCAGAACAATATTCTCGAGGCGCTCCGCTCCACTCCAGAATTTGAATGGAAATTCCTTTTGGCCTCGCACATCAAAGCGTCTGCACGACGCGCGCTTGGCCTGCGCGATTCGGCAACAATTTCCGACAGTGTCGCGCTGCAGGACCTTGGCCTGGATTCTTTGATGGCTCTTGAAATGCGCAATGATCTGGCGCAGTCGCTGGGTATTTCTTTGCCGGCAGGACTTTTATTCGACTATCCATCGGTCGATCAGCTTGTTTCGCATGTAATGGACAAATTGAAGTCATCGATCTTGCCGATGCCCGTTGATCGAGCGTCGAAGTCATCCACGCATGAGGTCGAGGAACTGCAAGCCATGTCAGACGAAGAGGCTGAACGGCTGCTGATGCAGGAGCTCGATGGCGCTGGAAGGGAGAAAGCAAATGCCTGACTCCCCCCATAATCCAAAGGCCGCAGCCGAGTTGTCCCCGGTGAAACGGGCGCTCCATGAAATCCGCACTCTGCGTGCTCGCGTGGAGCAGTTGGAGTCGTCGCAACAGTCGTCCATCGCGATTATTGGTGCAGGACTTCGGTTCCCCGGCGGTGCAACAGATGGCGACACTTTCTGGAATCTGCTGGCAGAGGGCCGCGACGCCATCACCGAAATTCCGCGCCACCGGTGGGATTGGCGCGCCTATTTCAACGCCGATGCTGACGCTCCCGGCTCCATGTACACGCAGCACGGCGGATTCCTTAGCGGAGTCGATCTGTTTGATGCGGCGTTCTTCGGCATCTCTCCGCGCGAGGCGGCGGCCATGGACCCGCAGCATCGTCTGGCTCTGGAGGTTGCGTGGGAGGCGCTGGAGAATTCCGGCTATTCGCCAGCTTCGCTGCAACGCACTCCAGTCGGAATTTACCTGGGGATCGCGAACAACGATTATGGGCGTGCAGCATTGGCGGATATCGATAGCATCGACGCCTACACGGGCTCTGGTAACTCGCCGGCCATGGTCGCGGGACGTCTCTCCTACGTGCTGGGAGTGCATGGGCCATCGGTCGCCATCGACACCTCGTGTTCCTCTTCGCTGGTCGCGGTGCACCTTGCCTGCGCCAGTCTGCGTGCCGGTGAATGCACCCTCGCGCTTGCCGGAGGAGTGAACCTGATCCTCTCTCCTGAATCCAATATCGCCCTTTCCAAAGCGCACATGATGGCGCACGACGGTCGTTGCAAGACCTTCGACGATGCTGCCGACGGCTACGTGCGCGGTGAAGGCTGCGGCATCGTCGTTTTGAAGAAACTGGCGCAGGCCCTTGAGGATGGAGATCGTGTCCTGGCCGTGATTCGTGGATCTGCTGTGAATCACGATGGGCACAGCGGCGGACTGACCGCACCGAATGGTCCAGCGCAGGCTGCCGTCATACGAGCCGCGCTGGCAGCCTCCCAGGTGAGTCCGGCGGAAATCGGTTATGTCGAGGCGCACGGTACGGGGACATCGCTGGGTGATCCCATTGAAGTGGAAACGCTCGCATCTGTCGTAGCGGCGCAGCGATCCGCGGAGCAACCTCTTGTCATCGGATCTGTGAAGACCAATCTCGGTCATCTGGAGGGAGCCAGCGGCATCGCGGGGTTGATAAAGGTGATGCTGGCGCTCGAGCACCGCGCGATTCCTGCCAGTTTGCACCTGAAGAACAGGAACTCTCATATCCAGTGGGACCGTTTAGCCGTCACCGTGCCGACGCGGCTTACAGCGTGGGGGACGACGGAGGAACACCGAATCGCCGGCGTCAGTTCCTTCGGCTTCAGCGGAACCAATGCGCACGTCGTTTTGGAGGAGGCTCCGACGCGCCAGTCGGTGGCCAACGAACACGAGCGCCCCGTGCACGCTCTCACCCTCTCAGCCAGAACCGAAAAGGCGCTCTACGTCGTGTGCGCACGCTATGCAACGGCACTTCGGTCCATCGCGAGCGACACGTTGCCTGACTTTTGTTTTACCGCGAATTGCGGACGCGCTCATTTTGCGCATCGCGTTTTCGTAGCCGGCAGCACTCCAGAGCAAATCGCATTGGAGCTGGAACAGATGCAAGGTGACAATATCACTGCGCCCTCGGCAACGATCTATCGCGGAATCGTGGAATCCCCGGAGCTGGCGGGGCGTGTGTGTTTTCTGTTTACGGGGCAGGGGAGCCAGTATGCGGGGATGGGACGGGAGCTGTATGAGAGCTCAGAAGTAT
>JAZKAG010000084.1:5057-6762 GCA_040389265.1 Acidobacteriota bacterium | reverse complement strand
GTCTGCGGCCTAGGTGCCGCTATGCGGCTAAAGTGCTGATGGGCAGGGACTGCTTTCCTCCCCTGCCTGTCTAGGTTGAGCCCTCGGTGGAAAAGGTAATGCTTACCACCGAGGGTTCCCTTATTCCCTTTCCCTTCGGAGATAAACATGCTTTCATCGTTGGCGAGAATTCTGTCTGGAAATGCTGACCTGCCCACTGCCGAATGGGTGAAGGAGCAGCAGAAGAAGGCCCTATTCACTCCTGATATTACGCTGCTTGAGAAGCGGCCGTATCAGTGGCTGTTCGAGTACGGCGAAGCCCAGCCGAAGCATCTACCGATCGACTTCCTGGGATACGTGGCCGAAGAAGACATTCCAGAATTGTTTAGTTCTACCTCCATCCTGGTGCTGCCCTATGACTCGGCAACCGGGTCGAGTGGTCCTGCGCATCAGGCGTGCGAATATGGCGTCCCGATCGTATCAGCTGACATAGCCGACCTGCGGGAAATGGTCACAGATGAAAATATGGCCGTCAGCTTCTTTGCAAAGGGTGATAGCGGCCATCTAGCCCGGGAACTCACGACGATCCTGCAGTCGCCCGATCTGCAGCGCAGCATGGCAGAACACAACTTTGCGGCGGGCGTCCAGATGACGATGGGGAATGTCGTCCGCAGTTATCTCCGCTGGTTTGATCTAAAGAAATGCCAAAGCGACATCGTCCGCGGAGCCTCCGTACCATGGATTGATCGAATTCAGTCGCTCGTACCACGAGCCCTCAAGAAGTCCCCAGCGAATTCGTTCGCCGGCGAGGGAATGGCTCATTGGTACAGAACAGAACATTCCGGAAGCCGCGGTCTTTCGCCAGATTTCGCCAACCCGTTGACGTGGCATACATCGGAAACCCTAGCCGACTTGCCGGAGCGCGATCGATATGCGGCCAGTCCCGGGCTCGAGAGCGAACTCTAGATTGCCGCTTGAGAGCTGATTTCACCAGTCTAATGAATGATTTAGAGAATGGAGCTGTCCGGAGTGGTGCGCCCCGGTTAATTTTGCATCCAACATTTGATCTTGTCGAAACACCATCGTTCCTAATGAAAGGAATGAGGAAAAAAGATTATGAAGACTCAACTACCTTGGTTTCGGTTTGGCCAACTCTCCCTTGCCCTGCTGTCCTGTTTTTCGCTGTTCGCAATTGTCGTCGGATGTTCGGACGCCATCCCCGGTGCGCCTCCGCCTGCGCCTGTGGTAAATATCTCCGCCAGTCCAGGGCAATTGACCAAGGGAAGCACGGCAACATCGCCGCCTCGAATGCCAGTTCCCTGACCGTGACCGGTAGCGACGGCACCTCCTATACGCTGCCTGCGGATGGCGGCGCTCTACCCGTCACTCCAACCACGACGACTACGTACACTGCTACTGCAACCGGGCCCGGAGGAACGATCACCGCGAGTTCGACTGTCACAGTGGCTGCCGCGACCGCCCCGACCGTAAATCTCGTTGCCAGCCCGATGTCAATCTCACCGGGCGACTCCTCCACATTGACGGTGACTGCGACACACGCCACCTCCGTGACTCTCACCGGCAGCGACGGCAGTTCGTATTCCTTGGCGACGTAAGCCTTGTTCTCAGCCGCGCGAGCTGCTTCGGCCTGTTGGGCTTGCTGCTGCTGCGCACGAGTGAGGCCCTGCCACTTCTCCACCGCGTTGTCGTACGTGGCTTTCTGTTC
>JAZKAG010000084.1:0-5047 GCA_040389265.1 Acidobacteriota bacterium | reverse complement strand
GCTCGACGACAACTTACACAGCCACAGCGGCAGGAGCCGGAGGTACGATCACGTCCACGGCGACCGTAACCGTCAGCGCAGCTACAAATCCGGCGCCCACTGTTACGATCGCGGCCAGCCCCGCCTCGATTGCTTCAGGCGGTTCCTCCACTCTGACTGCGACCGCGAACCATGCCACATCGGTAGTCGTGACGGCGAACGACGGAAGTTCTTATACCTTGTCGGCAACGGGCGGAACACGATCTGTCAGTCCCACAGCAACTACGACCTATACGGCGACTGCGAGCGGGGCGGGCGGCAAGACTTCCGCAACCACGACCGTAACCGTCACATCGTCGACCGCGCACGCTCCTACTGTGACGATTGCGGCCAGCCCCATCTCAATTGCTTCAGGCGGATCATCCACATTGACCGTGGCTGCGACGAACGCTACCGGAGTGACGGTTTCCGGCAGCGATGGCAGTTCCTACACCCTGGCTTCAAACGGAGGAACTCAGACGATCAAGCCGACGTCAACTACCATCTACACCGCAACTGCGACTGGATCTGCAGGAAAAGCCTCTGCCAGTGCAACCGTGACTGTCACCGTTCCTGCGCCAAAAGTCACGATTGTGGCCAATCCGACATCGATCACGTCAGGCAATTCGTCCACACTGACGGTAGTCGCATCCAATGCCACAGCGGTGATGGTTTCCGGCAGCGATGGCAGTTCCTATACACTGGCGTCGAACGGCGGCGCGCAAGTCGTCAAGCCGACGGCGACAACAACCTACACCGTGACGGCCACAGGAGCAGGAGGGAAAATCTCCGCAACCGTCACTGTAAATGCCGCGGCCGCCCCGGTCGTTACCTTCGTGGCGAGCGCGTCCACGATCACGGCTGGAAGCTCAACCACACTGACTGTAACCGCGAAAAATTCCACGAGCGTGATCATTACAGGTAGCGACGGCAGCTCCTACGCGCTGCCGGCAACCGGCGGAACGCAATCGGTCAGCCCGACCAAGACGACGACTTACAGTGCAACCGCAACAGGGCCGGGCGGGAAGAGCACGCAAACCACTACGGTGACCGTGAATCCGAAGACCGCTGCTACAGTTACCATCACAGCCAACCCTGCCTCCCTCACAGCCGGAAGCTCTTCCGTACTGACTGTGACGGCGTCCAATGCCACGGCCGTAACAGTGAAGGGCACCGACGGTAGTTCCTATACATTGCCGGCGACAGGCGGTACGCACTCGGTGAGCCCAAGCGACACTACCACATACACCGCGACCGCGACCGGAGCCGGTGGAAACGCCACAGCAGCAGCAACGGTGACAGTGAACCAGGCGGCGCCCACTGTCAAAATTAGCGCCAATCCGACATCGATTACATCTGGAAGTTCGTCAACCTTAACGGTGACGGCAACCCACGCGACTGGGGTGGTTGTGACGGGTGGTGACGGCAGCTCCTATACGCTGGGGGCAAGCGGTGGAACTCAGACGGTCAGCCCGAAGGCAACAACATCCTACACCGCGACCGCGACAGGAACTGCCGGTAAGGTCACCGCGACGGCGAAGGTGACGGTAACAGCTTCCGATGTCCAACTGACGGTGACTCTCGCAGGCACCGGCACAGGATCAGTGACCAGTTCTCCGGCAGGGATTAACTGCCCGAAAACCTGCACCGCCAGCTTCACCAAAGGAACAGTAGTGGTCCTGACGGCGGCCGCCGATTCGGGCAACACTTTTGAAGGATGGTCTGGACCGTGCACGGGTAAGGGAACGTGCAGCGTGACTCTGGCGGCCAGTACTGCGGTGACGTCTACATTCGATCAGGGGACGGGAACTATTACGTCCATCCAACACATCATCTTTTTTGCCCAGGAGAATCGCTCGCTGGATAACTACTTCGGTGCAATGCGGGAATACTGGCGGCAGAATGGATACTCCGACCAGTCATTCGATGGCCTGGCACAGTTCAACCCGACCAGCGGCGCGGCTCCGCTCTACAGCCCCCCTCCTGCTATCCCCGGCTGCGATCCCACCAGCCCTTACCCTGGCAAATGCATTTGGGACCCAAGTAACCCCGTGGCCTCGTTCCACATGATCTCGGTGTGCAACGAGAACACGAGCCCTTCCTGGCAGGAGGCCCATATCGACTGGAACTATCAGGATCAGGTGGGCAGGTATCCAGCAAAGAATAACGGGTTTGTGCACACTGCCGCGGGCGACGCTCGCGACAACCCAGGAGGACCGTTTTACGACACCAACGGCATCCGCGCCATGGGCTACTTTGACGGCACCGACATGAACTACGACTACTTTATGGCCAGCAATTTCGCCACCTCCGACCGATTTTTCCAGCCCGTATTAGCCCGCACCGAAGTGAATCGTGCCTACATTGATGCAGCGACATCTCAGGGAGACGCGCTGCAGCAGGGTGCTGATGCTCAGGATCAGGCGCTGCACACGGCCCACCCTATTTGGGAGGAGCTTCAGAATGCGGGGATTACCTGGAAGGTATACATCAACCCGGAGAGCAGCAATTGTGCCGGGCCACCCTACCAACCATCCTGCCTGGCTCAGTCGGTTGCCTTTGATGAGTTCACCTTTTCAAAAACGGCCCTGACGAATTTTCCGCAGAAGATCGCTCCAATCTCCGAATACTTCAGCGATTTGGAAAACGGAACTCTGCCCCAGGTCGCCGAGATCTATGCTGCCTCTGACGCCGGGCTAGACGAACACGGGTCCGTCACCGACGCCCATGCCACCAATGTCCAGAATGGAGCCAGGTATACCTCCACGCTCATCAACGCCCTCATGAACAGTTCCTCCTGGGAAAATTCGGCGTTTATCCTTACGTTTGACGAGAGCGGCGGTCTTTACGATCATGTGGCGCCTCAACCGACCGTCAGTCCCGACGGCATCAAGCCGGTCGATCTCAAGCCGGGATATATCTGTACCACGATCACAGGCCCGACATGCGATTTCACGTATACCGGCTATCGCATACCTATGTATGTTGTTTCCCCATACGCCAAGAAACACTATGTTTCGCACACGGTCATGGATTCGACGGCCGTCCTGAAGTTCATCGAAACGCGGTTCAATCTGCCGCCGTTGACCAAGCGCGATGCGGCGCAGCCCGATATGACGGAATTCTTCGATTTCAATAACCCGCCGTGGATGTCTCCACCAACGCCTCCACAGCAAAACGTCAAAAACCCGTGTTACTTGAACAAGCTGCCTTAACAGGCTGCCTTAAATGTACGGTGTTGGAGTTTTATTGGTTGAGTCGAAGATGAAAGCTTGCGATTTCATGTCCAGTTTTTTTGAACATCAAATTCGCCGATCGAACTCCCGGAAGATATAGATCTGCGATTCTGGAACATCCGGTTGTTTGAATTTCTGAGTGATTAAAATTGAGGCCACGCATTGTCAAATTCTGAACTATTTGCGATTCTCTTCAGCCTGCTACTGCTTGCCGGCTTGGCGCAGTTGCTCGGCTATTTGTTTGTCAGGCTGCGGCAGCCAAAGGTCATTGGCGAAATTCTCGCCGGTATCGTACTGGGACCCGCACTCCTGGGCAGATTGCCTTACGTTGCGGCGCTCTTGAAATCCGCGGACCATGGCCACACCTTAGGTTTTCTCTACTGGATGGGCCTCCTGCTGCTGATGTTTCTTTCAGGTGCGGAAACGCAGGAACTGTTCAACGGAGAAGAGCGGCGTCAAGTCGGTTGGCTGGTGATCGTCGGCACGGGTCTGCCTTTCGTTCTGGGACTCGTCTTCGGTCCATGGCTCGTTCGTCCATCGCTTGCAGGCCCCCATGGAAATCGAATCTCGCTGATTCTGATTCTTGCGGTCGGCGTTGCCGTCACTTCGGTCCCAGTGGTCTCCAAAATTTTTGCGGACCTGAAAATTCTTCACACCCGATTTGCGCGGTTGATCCTGGGCGTAGCGGTTCTGGAAGACATCGTGCTCTGGTTGGTGTTGGCAATTGCTACCTCCCTCGCCGCCAATTCAGTACTGAATGGACGAGCGATGGCGCTTCACCTGGCAATCACGGTGGCATATTTTGTACTGGGATTGACGCTGGTGCCGCGGGCCATTAAGCGGATCAATAAATCGAAATTTAACGTATTCGCGCAACAAACCCCCGTTGCGTATGCAATTGCCGTTCTGTTGGGATACTGTGTTGTGGCGGGTGCGTTGGATGTCAGCCTGGTGTTCGCCGCCTTCCTTGCGGGGTTTGCTGTCGTTCACAAGAAACGAAAAATTTTTGCTGACGCTCTGGATGCAATCGGAAAAGTATCCTTTGCCTTCTTTGTCCCGATTTACTTTGCGATTGTCGGTTTGAAACTCGACCTGATCCGAGGAATTTCCTGGCCCATGATCGCAGCCTTCATTCTTGGGAGCTGCATGATCAAGGTACTTTCCGTGTCTCTGGCGGCTCGCTTCGCCGGGTTCCGCGGACTTGATCTATTCAACCTGGCAATCACCACAAATGCGCGCGGAGGTCCGGGGATCGTACTGGCCAGCGTTGCCTTCGATGCCGGTATCATCAGTCCGAAATTCTTCACAACTCTGATTCTGGCGGCTGTGCTCACATCGCAAATTGCGGGCGCCTGGCTGGACTATGTTATCCGCAAGGGATGGCCTCTACTCAGTCCCGCTGTCAGCGCAAAGCCATCCGTCCTTCCAGCGACAGAAGTCCCCCCGGCTGTCTGAGATTTTGCATCCCTCTATGACTTGTTCGGGATGACTTCGTAGGGCCGCATCATGTCATTGTCCTCATGCTCAAGCATGTGGCAGTGGTAGACATATCGGCCGGTATAACCATCAAATTTGACGATGATGGTCAGCACTTCATTGGGATAGACAACCGCTGTGTCCTTCCAGGCAGCCTCGTTCTCCGCAGGTGGTCGAGGCACTCCGATGAGCACCAGTTCTCCTTTGACAAGATAGTCGCGCAGGTTGAAACCCTGGCGATGCAGCACCTGAAATTGCACCAGGTGCAAATGCATTGGGTGGGCGTCGTCAGTCGCGTTGATGAACCGCCAGGTTTC
>JAZKAG010000083.1:0-3038 GCA_040389265.1 Acidobacteriota bacterium | reverse complement strand
GTTAGCTGACCTGAAAACCTTCGCCGCACTGGGTGTCTACGGCATGGCGACTATCACTGCTCTCACCATCCAATCCACCCAGGGTGTGCGAAAAGTGATAGCGCTGGATCCAGGCACCGTGACTGAGACGCTGGAGTGTCTAGCGGAGGATGTACGGTTCGACGCGATTAAGGTGGGAATGTTGGGAAACGGGGCGGTCGCCGGGCCCGTGTTTGGTTGGCTGGAGGGGCAAAAGACGGTCCCCGTGGTACTGGATCCGGTGTTGAAGTCCAGCTCGGGCAAGGACTTACTTGATCCGGAGGGACGTGAGATTTTGCGGCGGGCGGGGTTGGCACGGGCGAATTGGATCACTCCAAATCTGGCCGAACTGGCAAACTTGACAGGGCGATCTGTTCCATCAAACAGCGAAGAAACGGAGAATGTGGGGCGAGAACTTTTTAAAATTTCGCAAGCGGCAGGCAACCCTGCGTTGAGAATCGTTGTGACCGGCGGGCATGCTTCCATGCCGCACGACCTATTGCTGCTGGATGGAAAGTGCCAGTGGTTTCCCGGGGAGTGGGTTGAAACGAACTCGACTCATGGCACAGGGTGCACTTTCTCGTCGGCTCTGGCGGCTCGAATTGCATTAGGGGATGGACCGGCCGAGGCTGTGGAATATGCCAAGAGCTACGTTACAGATGCCCTGCAGCACGCATATTCAATCGGACGTGGGAAGGGACCCTTGGGTCATTTTTGGTAGAGAGGCAGGGAAAGGAAAACGATCCGCGGTGCCCTATTGAGATGGTACATTCCTCCCATGCCAGTTCCGCAATACATACCATTTCGGCAAAAACTGAAGCGATCCAGTTTGCGCGAAGTGACAGGAGGCATGAGTGCAGGGGAAGTGCTCTTTGAGGTTGAACGTGGCGCCCGCTTCGTCGTGTTCGACTACGTTGTTTCCGTGCTGATAGTGGCCTACTTACGGCGTTCTCCGGTGTATTTTCTAAGACCGGGGCAGAGCGCATTGAAACAAGGACTACCTTATGCACTACTCTCATTTCTCTTTGGATGGTGGAATTTTCCCTGGGGCCTGGTTCGCACACCGCAGAGAATTTACGAGACGCTTTGTGGTGGCAGGGACATAACTGACAACGTAGTTGCAAACATCAAGACTCATCTTGATCGGAATGCCCCATCGCAGCGGTGACGTTCAATTCCTTGCCGACGGCCTCCACATCTATTGATATTTTTCTCACCGCATAGGTGGGACATTTCGTGCATCCTAGTGAATTGGTATGTTACGAGACGCGATGGTGCATCCACATCCCTGACATACCTTCTAAATCTCATAAGTCTTTGATTCCAAACAGCCAATAGAGAAAGTTTTTGATGATATCAACAACTTTGCGGATTACCAAATTTTCAAACCTTGCCTATTATCAGTAATAACTGTTAAGTTACCGTCGTGACTCTTAGTAGTAACTGTGCAAATGTGACTGATCCATGTATTCTGATTTCTCAGAGCACATTGCAGAGAGAGCCTCATTTGGCTCTGATCAAATTCGAGTTGGAGTGATCTCCCGTGCATGAACCAGTCCAGAAGAACGCTCACTCACACTCTGGCTCAGTTTTGGAATTGAGAAATTCGGTCCGCTTTCCGGTGCGGATGAAAGTAAGGATTCAGACGGAAAGAGGCGACGAGGAAGCCGAGACCATCAACGTCTCTGCGAGCGGTTTATTGCTATCTTGCTCTCGCATACTGGAAGCGGGAAGTGCCATCGAAGTTGAGATGATCATGCCCTCAGCAACCCTGGGGACATCCGAAGATGTAAGGGTCCACTGTTGTGGGCGCGTGATCCGTTCTTATAGAAGAAGTCCGGAACAAGTAGAAGTTGCAACTGTAATAGATAACTACGAAATGCTCTCCTGAGGCACCACATGCCTGTCATTTCTGCCGATGCAACGAAGAAACTTATGAACACGAACCCCAGCTCCGATTCGACGACCGAGTCCGGGCTGACCGCTGTTCCGGAGAAGACTTCTTCGGGACCTGCCGAGGAAGCCGCCGGAATCCGCATACTGCTGGCGGACTCTCAAGCCATTTACCGTGTCGGAATCCGCAAGATTTTTGCGGTTGAAGATGACATGCGCGTTGTCGCGCAGGCCGAGAACTATCCGGGCCTGCTGGCCGCGCTGGAACGATATCCATCCGACATCGTATTGCTCGATGGAGGCATGATTTCCGGTCAGGCGGAAGCCATTCCGGACATGCTGAAGCGCGCCCCGAACGCCAAGTTGATTGTTCAGGTGAGCGAGAACAGCGAAACCTTCATCGTGGATCTGTATCGTCGCGGAGTGCGCGGCGTCATCTCACGATCGATCTCTCCTGACCTGCTGATTCGCTGCGTTCGCAAGATTGCGGACGGGGAAACCTGGATCGACAATCAATCGGTCAGCTGGGTGATTGAGGCCTATCGCACGGAAGCAAACAATCTGACCAATCCAAAGCTGCAGCCGCGGCTCTCGCCGAAGGAGTTGTCGATCATAGGCTGCGTGACGCAGGGAATGCGCAACAAGGAAATCGCTTACAAGATTGGCACCACGGAACAAGTGGTGAAAAACTATCTGCGCAAGATTTACGACAAGCTGGGAGTGTCTGACCGGCTAGAGCTGGCGCTCTATTGCCTGCATCATCAGCTGCTGAAGCAGCCATCGGTGAATACTGGCACGGGCAAAGCGACGGTACAGGAAATCAACGTGGGCAGGCTTCGTCCCTGAGGGCCCAACTGTAATCAGTTCTGACTGGAGGGCTCGGCAAACAGTCGGGCCCTTTCCATCAGGTCAATCATCGATTTCAGTTGCGATGACGAAAGATGCGAGAGCAGCGCATTCACCGTATTGTTTACCACCGGATCAATTTCTTTCAAGCGGTCGAGTCCGGCGGCGGTAATTCTTGTGAGGACGACGCGGCGATCTCTCTCTCCGCGCTCTCTGCGCACCAGCCCCTGCCGCTGCAGACGTTCTACCAGTCGAGTAATGTCCGGGTCCTGGCTGACCAG
>JAZKAG010000082.1:0-4553 GCA_040389265.1 Acidobacteriota bacterium | reverse complement strand
CAACCTTCCTTAGTCATCACCCTAATCGAAAGTGCGAAAGATTCTGGACACTACCTACCGCCGTCACTGTGCCTACATTTGAGTCCCACCTCGCTCTGCCTCTCCAACGATGGCATGTCATCGTTAAGCTAGCGCGAGTGGTAGATATCGCACTGCGAACAAGCCCTCAGCCGCTCACTCCGCTCGTCGCGATGACAGTGAAGCAGAATACGTGTGCCCTCGATCAAAAGCTCCACTGGAAGCTGCGCGTCGCCGGATGGCGTTGGCCTGGTAGCGCAACAGCGACAGCGAGTTCGCGCGCTCCATCTGCTTCGCAAGCTCATCCGCTGATGAGGGCACCGGCTACCACACTGCACTAGCTACGGGCGTCCAATTCGCCTCCCCTCACACATGCCAGTTGCAATCATCACTGATGATGAATGCGTCAAGATTTGGTCATTGCCAAGCGCCGGTACGATTACGCTACTACTTGGCGCCTTACCAAAATCCATTTCTGCGTGCAATTTTTGCTTCTCCACACTTGAGATTTAGACTCACTGACGTAGGCTCTGATTTGCTCCAGCACAACTTCAAGGCCGCCATGACCGTAAAGTCTGTCGCCGCTCCGATACTGAGCATTTCGAGGAGAAGCGTTCATTGTGTACAAATTCGTTGACCGTAGTGAGATTATTGAGCACGTCGCGCACATCCGGCTTTTGCATCGAGAAATCATCCCCTCCAGCGAGAGCGAGCGGCTCCTCTATTCACGTCGGGAGCAGATGTCGAAAGACCTTCTTTCGAATCTCCGCCGAACAGGTGAGCATCCGATGCTCAACATGGTGCTTGAGTTCGGTGCGATACATTCCTTGACGGTCGATGGAGCGCATCGGCTTTTCGGGTATCGCCTCTCCACGGCGAGCCATAGTCGATGCACCTCCTACATCGACTGTCCGGTCAGAGAGCCGATCCAACCGGCACCCCAGCCGAGCACCCCGGCGCCAAACAGCGCACCGAAGAGTCCAGGGATCGCGTCCTGAAAGCGACCCGACATCATGCGAATTCCGGCGAAGATAAGGCCGCCGAAACAGATAACGGCACCCGCGTAGACGGCAAACGTCTTGAAGGTTCCCATCAGCGTCTGCGCCCCGGAGAAATCCATCGTTCCCTGAGCGTGCGCAACACCGGCAAGAGTGAGGGCAATGAGGGTTGGCGTCGCCGTGCGCAATGCACGAAGCAACGGTTGTCGGGGAAAGAACTTCGCCAATCCTCTGGCGACCTGAATTGTCTTGCGGGACAAGGGTTGATTGCTGCGGAACATCGGCACCTCCAGCGACTGATCTCAGTCGTGTATCTGCCGTGATGATGTGCCGCGTCTTGTGATTCGTCCAATACGTTGTGTGTATCGGGTGATAGCTGGGAACTATCGGTGTCGTCGATCGCACCGGAAATTCCGCACATTCAACCGAGGAGTGTCAGTTGAACCGGGCCATCCTCGCCTGACTGTCGGGACGCATTACGCTTCGCAGGTGAGGCCTTCATCGATACAGGAATCCGATCGGAAGCTGTTCCCGCTGCGTCTGGATAGAGCTTCCTTCTGAGCTTCCTAAGCAGCACCGGAATCGTCTTCGGATAATGGCTCTTGTGATAGATCACCGCTGTATCGACCGTCCAATCAACGCCAGCGATCGGCCGCGTAATCAGCTCCTCGTCGAGCTTGGTGCCTTCCCTGATCAGCGCGAGGCCTTGCCCTTCTTTAACCAGAGCCTGCATCTCGGATGGATGGGATGCCCAGGAATGTTCATCGATTGTCACTCCGACATCTCCAAGCAACTCCAGCAAGCGTTGATGAGCGTCGGGATGGCGCTGTGGGTGATACAGAATGGTCAGGTTACCCTGCAAATCCACCGGGTGTATGGCGCTCTTCGCGGCGAGTGGATTGTCACGCCTCAAGCACACGACGAGTCGGTCTCTGTGAAGCTCCTCGATATGCAAATCCGGGTGGGTCAAGGGGAGCGTCACAATGGCTGCATCGACAGTGCCCGATATGATCTCCTCGGCCAATTGCGCAGTGTCTCCGTGCGTTGGCCGGATTGGACAGCCGGGCAAGATCTCTTTATGAGTGGCGCACAAATCGTGGAAGACAGAACGATCCGCCAGCGGCGTGCAGCCAAAGCGCATCGATCGAATGTCTCCCCGCTCGATTGCCGTCAGCGCTTTGAGAACTTCATCGAGAGTCTCTAAGAGCAGCTTGGCGAGGACCATAAAGGCGACGCCGGTCTCCGTCGGCCGGATACCGCCGTGCTTCAATCTACGAAACAGATGGACCGAAGCATTCTCCTGAAATTGTCGCGCTTGCACACTGAGGTTCGGCTGCGCGGTATGAAGCTCTTCCGCTGCCGCCCGGAATCCTCGCTTCTCCAGGATGGTCAACAAATATCGAAAATGACGAAACTCGGCCCATTCATGCATCGGTCACTGTACTCGGCAGACGAAGTGCCCTTGGGTCAAACGGGACTGACGACGAAGACGTGTATCACCGCCTATGGAAAAGTCTGACGGCTCAAATGCCCGGTTATCAACAGGGAAAATCTGTTCTGGCCATAAATACTCGCGCGACAATTTTCGCGCTAGATCGTGGCAGGAAAAGGAGCGGTCGGACCCGATACTCCGGAGCTATCACCCGATAAATACAAAGTATTAGACACACCTCGCCAGCGGGGAGAGGCTAGGGACATTTCCCGGCATCTTCCGATGCCGTCATTCCCCGTTTGGAGATGCCATATGGCTTTCGCAGCAATCGTTCAACAAATGCCTTCAGGGGATGTCCCTCCGACCGTCGAGGGCGCTTCTCAGGTGAAGTTCCGAAATCCCTTGGATAAGGAGGCGGAATGCTTCCATATTCAGACGATCGCGACTTTCCAGAAAGCGAAAGCCGTAGCGCTAAGAAGTCTGTAGGCACCGTGCGGGAGCTGCCGGAGCCATTGCTAGACTCCGACGAAGCAGCGTCCATTATGAAAATCCATCCCAAGACCCTTCAAAAATTGGCGCGGAAGGGGGTCGTGCGCGGCGTTCACATCGGTAAGCTTTGGCGCTTTCGGCTCTCAGAAATTGAACGGTGGATCGACCATCAAATGGCAAGCTAGGGCCAAGAAAAGTATCGACCTCTGCCCGGCGTAGAGCTACCCTAGATGTAGCCATCCGTTTACGCCTGAGACAGGAGAAGACATGTCAAGGCGAACACGGTATCAACAAGGAAGCGTGCAACGCGAAAAGCGGCGGAGCGGGCCTGATGTATGGGTTTTTCGATGGTATGAAACTGGAACCGACGGCAAGAGCAGGTATCGTAAGGCAATCGTCGGCACAGTAGATACCCTCGCAAATGAGACATCAGCGCTCAAGGCAGCTCAAGCGTTGCGCATCGACGCCAACCAAGAAACCCCGCAGGCAGGAGCAGGGCCGAGCACGATTGCAATGCTCGTTGCGCATTACAGGTTGAAAGAGCTGGCCGGTGAGCGTAACGGGAGAAAAGCGTTCTCGACACGATCTGCTTATGAATGCAATCTGGAAAACTGGATTCTTCCTCGTTGGGGAGATCACACGCTCGACCAGGTGAAGCCCGTAGCAGTAGAGGAGTGGCTGGACGGGATCAAGCGGGCAAGGGGCACACGAGCCAAGATTCGGAACCTCATGAGCGCACTCTTTACTCACGCGATGCGATACGAATGGTCGGACAAGAATCCGATCAAGCTCGTTCGCCAGAGCGCGAAGCGCGAGCGCATTCCCGATGTTCTGCAACTCGTCGAAATTCAACTCCTGCTCAGTAAACTCGGCGTTCGGGAGCGGACGCTCGTTTTGCTGGACGCCGGGACGGGGCTTCGCGTCAGCGAACTCCTGGCTTTGCGGTGGCGGGATGTGGACTTCGACAACCTTGAGCTCAGTGTGACCCGTTCCATCTGGCATCAGGTGGTGGGAGATTGCAAGACGGAGGCATCAGCTAAGCCGGTTCCGCTCGACAGCTATATGGCGGACGATCTGCTGCGCTGGCGTCGCCAGAGTGCCTACCCACTGATTGACGATTATGTCTTCGCCAGCGCGACCATGCGGGGCAAGCAACCGTACTGGCCGGACAATCTGATGAAGCGCCATATCCGCCCGGTTGCGAAAGCAATCGGCATTCACAAACGAATCGGTTGGCATACCTTCCGCCATACCTTCGGCACGTTGTTGAAGGCGAATGGGGAAGATGTGAAGACGGTCCAGGAGCTTTTACGACACGCAAATAGCAGGATCACGCTTGAGGTGTACACGCAGGCGACGACCTCGAACAAGCGGGCCGCACAAAGCAGGGTCTTAAGGATGATGGTTCCGAATCTGGGTGGCACACAGGATGCAATACACCCACAAAAGGCGGGGTAGGATGCTTATTGCACCCATATCAAACCCGGGACCTCTGTCTTTTGGGGGTCACTCATCATCCTAAGCCCTTTAGAATGATGGCGGGGACGACGGGGCTCGAACCCGCGACCTCTGCCGTGACAGGGCAGCGCTCTGACCAACTGAGCTACGTCCCCAGA
>JAZKAG010000081.1:0-1846 GCA_040389265.1 Acidobacteriota bacterium | reverse complement strand
GCCAGCATGTCTTGCGCGGCCTTCATTTTCAGTTGAAGCAGGCCCAAGGCAAATTGGTGCGTGCTGTCGCAGGTCGAATTTTTGATGTCGCGGTCGATGTTCGCCGTTCTTCC
Source organism: Acidobacteriota bacterium (assembly GCA_040389265.1). Classification (GTDB taxonomy): domain Bacteria; phylum Acidobacteriota; class Terriglobia; order Terriglobales; family Acidobacteriaceae; genus JAKAAZ01. The sequence goes on along the minus strand of JAZKAG010000081.1, from coordinate 1,733 downwards.
GCCCACTTTGGCCGATGGGTCGGTGTCGAGTTGAGCTCCGAAACCCCGGAAATGCTCTGGATTCCTCCCGGTTTCGCTCATGGCTTCCTGGTCCTATCGGAGACCGCGGATGTCCTCTATAAAACCACCGATTTCTACTCGCCAGCGTCGGAACGCACTGTCCTATGGAATGATCCGGCGATTGGCATCGAGTGGCCTCTGACCGCCCCACCTATCGTCGCCGCCAAGGATGCCGCCGGCACCCCGCTGGATCGGACGGACGTGCCCGACTAGACAACACCCGCATACCAGGCTTGGCTACCTAAGGTCGCACGAGCCGCCTTTCGCCCAATTTCCTGGTTACCCCTTCCTGGGGTACCTGGCGATCCTTGCTACACCATTCTGTGGTGTTCGCGATCTCTTCTCGATGCTCCGCTCGGCACGTTCGGAATCAGGTAAGTGACGTATCGGATTCCTCCCTTTTTGTACAGATGACGGAAGTTTTTTTATCGTGTTCTCTCCTGAAATGGGATAGACTCAGTCAGATAATTCCACAACTTACAGTTGTTTCTTCGGTCCAGCGCAAGAAACTAAAGTGCGCGCAGTTTGATAGTCGTTTCCGGTGCAATTTTGGATTAAGTAAGAAGTTGCATACTGTTTCGGTTCTTCTGCCTGCGGCTCTAGGGATCCGCCTGGTGCTTGGTCGCCGAACGAGGCAAGTTGAACCTTTTAGATCTGCACTCGCGGCACAGGCTGGGAAAGGCCTCACTCGCTCGCCTGTTTCAATTTCCGCCGCCCTGAGAAGCTTGGGGCTTTCGGCCCGGACGGTCGAACGTTCCGTAATGGTTCTGGGTGGTTCAATCCGGTCGGCGTCAATGCAATCCGACCCTTCTTCCACTCATATATGTGACGCAGTTTCACCGTTTATTTTTTTTTGAGGTCAACATGATGCCCCGATTTTCCCCTGTATCTTCCTGCGGTTCCCTCTTTCGGTTTTTCTCCCTGACTGTCGCCGCGACTCTGTTCGCAGGTATGCTGACACTGCCCAACTCCGCCCATGCGCAAGGATTACTGCAAGGGCCTTCTCCAACCCTCAGCACAGGGACCGCACCTCAAGGTGTTGCTGCTGCAGATTTCAATCGTTCCGGCTGGATCGGCATGGTCGTCTCCGATAGCACGAATAAATCCCTGAAGGTCTATCTGGGAACTGGCCCCAATACATTTGGCGGGGCCTCTACCATCCCCACCTGCACCAACCCCACGGCGGTGCTTGCCAAAGACTTCAATAAGGACGGCTATCCTGACATCGTCGTCGCCTGCACCACGGGCAATTTCGTCGAATTATTCCTAAACGATGGAACCGGTCACTTCGGCAGTGCTGCGGTGACACAAGCCGTCAACAGGCCGGTATCCCTCGCCGAAGGCGACTTTACAGGCAACGGCCTCATGGACATCGCGATTGCCAGCAGCACGGGCAGCGTGACGGTGATTCTGGACCTGGGAAATAGTTCCTCGGTCACGACGATTGCCGTATCTGGAACCCTGACCGGGTTGGTCGCCGGCGACTTTAATCATGATGGACGTCTCGACCTCGCAATTTCCGATAGCGCCAACAACAATGTTCATATTCTTGCAGGCAACGGAAGCGGCGGATTCTCCGCGCTGGGCAATTACTCAACCGGCGCCGGCACCAAGCCCAGCGGCATCGTAGCTGCAGACTTTAATACCGACGGCAATCTTGACCTCGCCACCAG
>JAZKAG010000080.1:29746-41588 GCA_040389265.1 Acidobacteriota bacterium | reverse complement strand
CACTCCCACCTGCATCGTTGGACAGGGTCTGACAGCTCATTCGTTGGGGCGCCATCGCTGGACGGTGATCAGCTTCCGCTGCGGCGAAGACAAGCTGGACGTGGTGGTGCACCTGGTTCCGCGAACTCCATTCGATTGCGAGGCGGAAAGTCGACGTCGGATGCTAGTCGGGCCATAATGCCATTCATCGCAAAAGCCGGTGGACCCGTTTCGCGGATTAAGCATTGAATCACTTTTGAGTAGGTGAAAAGACTTCTTAAAGGAAAGCAGGCGCGAATCGTATGTCGAAGGCCATGGTAGTGGACGACTCACGCACAATTCGAATCATTTTGACAAAAATGTTGACCGAGCTCGGCTTTGATGTTTGTCCGGCCGCCGATGGAAAAGAGGCTCTGGAGGTAGTCGAGCGCGAGCAGGGGAGCTTTTCCGCCATCATGGCTGACTGGAACATGCCGGAGATGAATGGCCTGGAGCTAGTGAAGCAGTTGCGTTCCGATGCACGCTTAAGCGCCGTACCCATCATGATGATTACCACCGAAACAGAAACTGGCCAGGTGATGGCGGCTCTGGAAGCGGGAGCCAATGAATATGTGATGAAACCGTTCAGCCGCGACATCATCGCCGACAAACTGCGCCTGCTGGGTGTGCTCGAGTAAAGCCGTTGGGTTCAGATCGACCGAAGATTACATCGGAGCTTTTCTGTCACGCCCGGACGCTCTTGCTGAGTCCAACCCTGCCGATGTTTGAACTTTCAAGCCGTGCCACCAAGGCACGTGCGTTATGAATCAGGCGAAGGAGAAACATCGATGGATTGCGCGGATGGCATGGACGACATTGTGAAAGAGTTCATTGTTGAGAGCACGGAAAACCTCGATCAGCTGGATCGTGACTTGATCTCCCTGGAGAAGAACCCAGCCTCAAAGGAACTTCTTAGCTCCATCTTCCGCGCCGTTCACACCGTGAAAGGAACTACCGGATTTCTGGGGTTCACCAAGCTTGAATCTGTCGCACATGTCGGCGAAAACCTTCTCAGCCGTTTGCGGGAGGGCCAGCTGGCGTTGTCGCCCGCGATCACCAGCGGCTTGCTCGCCATGGTGGATGCGGTGCGCACCATGCTTGCCTCCATCGAAACGACAGGCGCGGACGGTGACACGGATTACAGCCCGCTGATCGAATTCTTGACGCAGCTGTTAGACCCGACAGCGGAGCCTGCTTCAGAGAGCGCGGAGCAAACCTCTTCACCTGCATCCTGCGTTCCTGTGTCACAGCCAGACCCGAGGAAAAATAGCTTCTCGACGAATGACGTAGAGCTCGATGGTGACGAATCTCTACCCGTGGGGCAAATCCTTATCGACAAAGGCCGCGTGAGGGAAGAGCAGGTGATGACGGCTCTTAACATGCAGCGCCAGGGCGATTCGCGCCCTATTGGGGAGATCCTTGTGGCTCGCGGTGCCGTGCATCCGGAGGAAGTACTGGAGGCCTTGCAAGTACAGAGTGATGGAGCCACTTCCAACCTATCCAGCAATAACATTCGCGTCGATGTGGGACAGCTGGACAAGCTGATGAACCTTGTTGGAGAACTGGTTTTGGCTCGCAATCAGATCCTGCAATTTAGTACGACGCAACAGGATTCCACTTTCCTGAACACCACCCAGCGCTTGAGCCTGATCACAACCGAGTTGCAGGAAGGCGTGATGAAAACTCGGATGCAGCCCATCGAAAACGTCTGGGGAAAATTCCCCCGCGTGGTGCGCGACTTGGCTCTGGGTTGCGGCAAGCGGGTGCAGGTGGAAATGGAAGGGAAGGATACTGAGCTCGACAAGACCATTCTGGAAGCTATTAAGGATCCATTGACCCACCTGATTCGCAATGCCGTCGATCACGGCATTGAGTCCCCATCGCAACGCCAAGCCGCCGGCAAACCGACCGAGGGAAAGCTGTTTCTGCGCGCATATCACGAAGGCGGCCAGGTCAATATCGAAATCTCCGACGATGGAGCCGGCATCGATCTGGCTGCAGTCAAGGAGAAAGCTGTTGAACGAGGATTGATTCCGCAGGAACACGCAGCCCGCATGAGCGAACGCGAAGCCTATCAACTGATCTTCCTCCCAGGTTTGTCCACTGCGGAAAAGGTCACGAATGTATCCGGGCGCGGTGTGGGCATGGATGTCGTGAAGACGAATATCGAAAAAATCGGCGGCATGGTGGACCTGCAGAGCCTCGTGGGTGCCGGAACCACGGTAAAAATCAAGATCCCCCTGACACTGGCCATTATTCCTGCGCTAATTGTGACCTGCGGCGGCGAACGCTATGCCATTCCACAGGTCAGCCTGCTGGAACTGGTGCGGCTGGAAGGCAATGGCGCGCGACAATGCATTGAAAGCGTTCATGGCGCCCCGGTCTATCGCTTGCGTGGAAATCTGTTGTCGCTCGTATATCTAAGCCGTGAACTTCACTTCGACTCTGTTGCAGCCCGCGACCTCACCCAGCAGGATGTGGTGAATATTGCGGTGCTGCAGGCCGACGACTGCCAGTTTGGACTCATCGTGGATGAAGTAAACGATACGGAAGAGATTGTGGTCAAGCCGCTTGGAGAGCTATTGAAAGGTCTTTCCGTCTACACCGGGGCAACCATCATGGGAGATGGCCGGGTCGCGCTGATTCTGGATGTGCTGGGACTCGCGCAGCATGCGGGCGTGATCAGAGAAGTGCGCCAGCGCAAACTTTCCGAAGATGCGACGCCGGCCGCTGGTCGCGCCCAGGAGCGCAAGACACTGCTGCTGTTCCAAAGTCCCGACGACGGACGCATGGCGATTTCTTTGTCCGATGTGACCCGGCTGGAAACCTTCTCGCGATCTGCGATTGAACGAACCGGGGAACAGCAGGTGGTGCAATATCGCGGCACAATTCTGCCGCTGGTCCATGTTGCGGGGCTGGTCGAGGAGCGTCGTCTTCAGCCTCGTGGCTCCGCCGCCGCGGCCGACGATAAAGTTCAGGTCATTGTTCATACCCGCAACCGGCGAAGTGTTGGCCTGGTCGTAGAGCGGATTCTCGATATTGTCGAGGACAATCTCGCCACGCGACGTCCCGCCAGCCGCGAAGGTGTCTTGGGATCATTCGTGGTGCAAGGAAAAGTCACCGAAATCCTGGACGTGGACGGAATCATTCGCGCACAGGATCCCACCTTCTTTGATCCCGAGCATCTGCTCACAGGAGTCGCATCATGAGTGATCGGCAACAATTCGCCACCTTTTTCCTTGGAGATAGTTATTTCGGTGTGGAAGTGGAACGGGTGCAAGAAATCCTGCGCAATCAGGAGATGACTCCTGTGCCCCTCTCGTCGCCAGTGGTGCGCGGCTTGATTAATCTGCGCGGCCAGATCGTCACCGCGATTGACCTTCGCTGCCGGCTCGGACTGCCTGTCCGCAGCGAAGTGCAACCACTGATGAATGTTGTAGTCCGCAGCTCCGGCGGCGGTGTCAGTCTGCTGGTCGATGACATTGGGGATGTTGTGGAGGGATGCGCCGGGAGTTTCGAGCTGCCGCCGGACACGCTTCCTTTGAATCTTCGAACTATGATCGTCGGGGTTCACAAGCTTGACCACTTGCTGATGCACGTCATCGACTGCGCAAAGGTGGCTGATCTGAAAAGCGACTAGAACTACCCAAAAGTGGCGAGGAATCCAGCCGTATTGCCGTATTGAATTGCGGATTACTGTGGAATTGGCAAATATCAATGGGTCCAATAGGAGAATTGTATGCAATGGTTTACTGACTTGAAGATCACAACCAGGCTGATTGCCGCTTTTGTCATAGTCGGCGCGATCACGGCAGTGGTGGGTTTTATGGGCATCTCGAACATGTCCAAGATGAGCAAAATGGCGGACACCATGTACCAGCAGGACACACTTGGAATTTCCTATATCAAGGATGCCAACGTTGACCTGATCTACATCGGCAGGGCCGAAAAAAACTTGCTGCTCTCAAGTACTCCGGAGAAACGCGCTAACTATAAACAAGCCATCGATGCCGCCGAAGTGAAACTCAACAGCAACATCGAAAAAGCGAAATCCATCGTCTCCACCGACCAGGGAAAAAACCTGATGGAGAAATATGACCAGGCGTGGAGAGAGCGGAAGGACGTCCTGGACCAAACCGTGGCTCTGGCAATGAAGGATCAGCTGCAACAAAAGAGAGAATCGGTGGAACTCTCTCTCGGAGCGGGCAGACAAAAGTCCGATGTCGTCGACAATCTACTTGCGGATTTGGCCAATCTGAAAGACCAGCAGGCCAAGGATTTGGCGAATGAGACCGCCAGCACATACAGCAGAAGCCGCGCATTCATGCTCATTCTCGTGTTCGGCGGTATTTTGGTTGGCCTGGGTCTCGGAATCTTCATTTCGCGGAGCATTGCCAATCCAGTGGCTGAACTTTTGAAAGTTGCGGAAAAGCTTGCGCAAGGGGACGTGGATCAAAAGGTCGATTTTCATTCTGGCGACGAACTTGGGAACCTGGCGGAGGCATTTCGAAACGCTATCGCCTACATACAAGGTGTTGCTGGCGCTATCGAAAAACTTGGCAATGGCGATGTGAACGCAGAATTGGAGCCAAAGTCGACAGTCGACGTGCTCACCAAGAACTTCCTCAAGACTTCAAACTCTGTCAAATCGGTGATCATCGAGATGAAGCGGATGTCCACGGCGCATGATGCCGGAGATATAGACGTAGTCATTCCGGCCGACCAGTTCGAGGGTGCTTATAGGCAAATGGCGAATGGAGTGAATGACATGGTCCAAGGTCACATTACGGTGAAGAAAAAGGCGATGGCCTGCCTTGGCGAGTTCGGCCGCGGAAACTTTGAGGCGCCTCTGGAGAAGTTCCCGGGAAAAAAGGCGTTCATCAATGACACCATTGAGCAAGTTCGCGCCAACCTGAGGGCATTGATCGCCGACGCCTCCAGCCTGGTCAAAGCTTCGGTGGAAGGAAAGCTGTCGACCCGCGCCGATGCCAGCAAGCATTCAGGAGACTTCGGCAAGATCGTGCAGGGAATCAACGATACGCTCGATGCGGTGATCAAGCCGGTGCAGGAAGCGGCTCGAGTCCTGGAGCAAGTTGCGGAGGGCGATCTGATGGCCCGGGTTGAAGGCCAATACCAGGGCGACCACGCGGCCATTAAGGATGCGATTAACCGCATGGGGGATCAGCTCGCCTCCAGCATGCGCGCCATCGGCCAGAACTCGCACACCTTGGCCAGCTCGTCCGAAGAACTCTCGGCCGTCAGCAATCAAATGAGCGCGAATGCTGAAGAGACTGCCACCCAGGCCAATGTTGTCTCGGCTGCTGCGGAACAGGTCACCAAAAACCTGCAAACCGTGGCGACAGCTACCGAGGAAATGACGGCCAGTATCAAGGAGATTGCGCGCAACGTCACCGATGCTGCCCGGGTTGCAACCGCGGCGGTAAAGACTGCGGAATCGACCAACGCGACGGTCTCGAAGCTAGGTCACTCGAGCGCCGAAATCGGCCAGGTGATCAAGGTCATTACCTCGATTGCACAGCAGACAAAATTGCTGGCGCTGAATGCCACCATCGAGGCAGCCCGGGCGGGCGAGGCTGGCAAGGGCTTCGCCGTGGTCGCAAATGAAGTTAAGGAGCTGGCGAAAGAGACTGCCAAAGCTACCGAGGACATCACCCAGAAGATTGAAGAAATTCAGGGCGATACCCAGGATGCGGTGCAAGCGATCGGCGAGATCAGCCAGATCATTACTCAGATCAACGACATTGCCAACACGATTGCAGGTGCCGTCGAGGAACAAACCGCGACGACCAACGAAATCGCCAGCAATGTTGCCGAGGCAGCCCAGGGTGGTAAGCAGGTGGCCGAGAATATCAGCTCGGTCGCAAGCGCCGCGAAGAGCACAACGGAAGGAGCGTCCAATACTCAATCTGCAGCCACCGAGTTGTCTCGCATGGCTTCGGAGCTCCAGCAGCTGGTGGGCCAATTCCGCTCCGATGAAGTGCAGCCGGGAGTCGTAAGCAAGAAACGCGTAATGAAAGTTGCATAGACGTTGGGCGGCCACAACGGGCCGCCAGGCGCCGGCAGGCAGGGCCTTAATCCTCGAACCATCAGGGACCTGCTTGCCGGCGTCAAAACTCTTCTGAACAAGTCATCGTTCCAACCTGCGAAGACGTTTAGCTGTGCGCCGAACGCCCATGCTACCCGCCTATCAAGAGCACCTGGCTCGCAGTTTGATTTTCAGCCGATGGTCGTGACCCCTATGCCCAAGATTCGGGTTCTCGTTGTGGATGATTCGGTGGTGATTCGCCGGATGGTGAGCGACGTCCTGTCCGGCGAGCCGGATATTGAAGTTGTGGGCGCTGCGGCGGACGGACGCATCGCCCTGCAGAAAATCGACCAGGTCAATCCGGACATCCTCACCCTGGACGTCGAAATGCCAGTGATGGACGGCCTGGAAACGCTGCGGCAACTGCGCAAAACTCATCGCCGCCTGCCGGTTATTATGTTCAGCACACTGACGGAACGTGGTGCGTCAGCCACCATGGATGCGCTGGCATTGGGCGCCTCCGACTATGTCACCAAGCCGGCCAATGTGGGAAGCGCCGCCGCTGCTCTGGAGAAAATCCGCGCGGAGCTGATTCCAAAAATTCGCGCCCATACTCCGCGAGTGACACCCCGCTCGACTCATCCATTTACCCTGACGGCGGCACAGTTGGCACAGCTCCCGTCTTCCATTGCCGCGCCACGACAGATCAATTCTCGTGTCGAAGTGGTAGCGATTGGCACCTCGACAGGCGGCCCGAATGCGTTGGGAGATGTGGTGCCGCTGTTGCCTTCAAACTTTCCGGTACCCGTGGTCATCGTGCAGCACATGCCTCCCATCTTTACCAAGTTCCTTGCCGATCGGCTTTCTGCAAAGTCGCAGATTCCCGTCATGGAAGCCACCAACCATCAGGAATTGTTGCCAGGTCACGCCTACATCGCCCCTGGGGATTTTCATATGATGGTGGAGCGAGGCAAAGAAGGCTTGCGCATCCGCACCCAGCAGGAACAGCCGGAGAACTCTTGTCGTCCGGCGGTGGACGTCCTGTTTCGCTCGGTGGCGCAGGTGTATCGTGGCGAAACTCTTGCCGTCATTATGACCGGGATGGGTCAGGATGGTTTGCGCGGCTGCGGAAGGATCCGCGAAGAGGGTGGGCAGATTCTGGCCCAGGATGAAGCCACCTCCGTGGTCTGGGGAATGCCAGGATACGTCGTCAACACCGGCCTGGCCGATGTGGTCCTGCCGTTAGGGCTCATTGCCTCCGAAATTGTACGTCGAGTGGCGTTCGGGCGAGTGGCTGCAATTCCCGTCAGACGGAACTACTTTCTTGCTATTCGGAGCCCTAGATGAGCGTCACGCCCAACGAGTTCGAGTATGTTCGCGCGTTGATTCACCAACGTGCGGGCATTGTGCTCGACCAGGGAAAAGAATATCTGGTTGAATCGCGGCTCGGCCCGCTTGCCGAAAAAGAAGGCTTCAATTCGTTAGGCGAATATCTCGGTCGCCTGCAGCGGGACACATTCAATGGGTCACATCGAAAATTGATTCATGCGATGACGACGAATGAGACATTATTCTTTCGCGACATCCGGCCTTTCGATTTGCTGCGTACCCGAATCATCCCCGACCTGATAGCTGCTCGGGCTTCTGAACGATGTTTGACGTTCTGGAGCGCCGCGTGTTCGACGGGTCAGGAGCCATACACCGTCGCCATGACCCTGCAGGAATATTTTCCACAATTGCAGGGTTGGAATATACGCATTATCGCCAGTGATCTATCCAGCGATGTGCTGGCAAGGGCGATTCGTGGCCGCTACACGCAACTGGAAGTGAACCGGGGACTGCCCGTCACCTTTCTGGTGAAGTATTTCACTCGAGTCGGAGACGACTGGCAGATCCGGGAAGAAATCCGACGCATGATCGAATTTCGCGAAATGAACCTGACCGAGGCCTGGTCCTTTTTTCCGAAAATCGACGTGGTATTTATGCGCAATGTATTGATCTACTTCAACCAGGAGACCAAGCGCAAGATCCTAAGCAAGATTGCTCCATTGATCCCTGCCAGTGGATATCTCTTTTTGGGAAGCGCTGAAACGACCTTGAATATCGCCGAAGAATTCGAGCCCCTACCCGGGGTTACAGCCGGGTGTTATCGCCTGAAGCGGCCCAAAATACCTTAGTAGGGGTGCGAATGCCCACTTTCTTATCGGCTGAATCCGGAATCGCTTCAACGTTCGCCCTCGTTTCTTTCTAAGAAATGTTTAAAACTGTCCTCATGTGAATTACCTTGGTGCCCCTTCGTCGGGGTTTTCGATTGATTTCCGCCCTTGCCCAAGCGAAGTTAGATAGACCTCAAACGGAAACAACACACCTGACCTCGCTCGAAACTTCCGGCGGCATCTGTGTCGTTCCATCGAGGGTGGCCTCACAGGATTGACGGTTGGTAACACCTTGTTGTTCTGGAAATGGATTTCTGCCGATGCGAGTTTTGATTGCTGAAGATGACCCCGCGCTGGGAAGTTTGCTACAGCGCACGCTGGAAAACGACGGCCACAATGTCGCCTGGGTGCAGGATGGCGAATCCGCGCTTGCAACATGGCAGACGAATCAATTTCGCCTCTTATTACTCGATCTGAGTTTGCCCCGCAAAGATGGGGTGGAAGTCCTGTTTGCAATTCGCCAGATCAGTGATGCCGGCATAATGGTGTTGACGGCCCGAACCTCGCTGGAAGTGCGGCTGCAATGCCTGGAACTGGGAGCCGACGACTTTCTTCCGAAACCATTTGTATTGCGCGAGTTACAGATGCGTTGCCGTGCCCTCATTCGGCGCCTGGATGCAAGTGCCGGGACTCAATTGCGCTGTGGCGACCTGGTGCTCGACCGCAGCCGTCGCGCCGTCGAGCGTGCAGGTCGCCCGATTGAGCTGACAGTAAAGGAATATTCGTTGCTGGAATACCTGTTGGAGCATCGTGGGGAATGCGTTTCGCGAAGTGGGCTGCTCGAGCATGTATGGAAAATGCATCCTGATGTTACAACCAATGTTGTTGATGTCTATATCAATTATCTTCGCCGCAAGGTGGACCAAGGCGCAGAGAACAAATTGATTCACACGGTGCGCGGTAATGGCTATGTCATGCGCGTGCCCTCCCTGGGACCGGTATGATTGCGAGGTTTCGCGCGTCGGTCGGGTGTAGTTTCCCGTCGGTTTCAATATTGGGGAGGGTTTCAAAATGCAGACCATGAACAATATGCCGGTTCGCTCCGTGGCTTCGCGCACGGCTTTGCTGGTTAGCGCAGATGCCTCGTTTCGTCGCAGGCTGGCTGAGATCCTGATTGGCATGCGATGGAAAGTTCGCGAAGCCTCGGGAGGCGCCCAGGCCTTGTCGTATTTGGAGGAAGCGCCCAGCGAAGCTTTGCTATTGGACTTTTGGCTGCCAGATCTGGAAGCCGGTGACTTTGCCGAGCAGCTTCGAATTCAGTATCCGGAGCTGGATCTAATCTGCGTCAACGAGGCCGAGGAAATGGTTGGAAAGCCGCGATCTTCAAGGCGGCCGGAGTTGCTCCACGCCCTTCACCAGGCCCAGGAATACGGAAGCGCGGTATCATCCACCCACTCCGCTGGGGCTTCCGGTCCGCTGCAGCCCTTGGCGCCGCGTGGCATTCGTTCCCCGCAGGCGCATGGAATCAACCCGGCTGGAAGTTTTCTGTATACCAAGCCCGTTCGAGTGGTTGCGAATTCGTCGGACGATATCGTTGCCTGCGCTAGCTCAGACGAGATTGCGGAGCGGATAGTGCGAAAGCCTGCCAGTTCGTTTGCCACAGAATCGATATCGGTGCCGCCGCATATTCAACCGATCCCTAGTTTGACGGGAATGGTGGGCAGCAGTCGAGAAATGCAGGGCCTGGCACATGCAGTGCGCCTGGTCGCCCCGCGAACGACAACGGTCCTGATTGAAGGGCCCACTGGAACAGGAAAAGAGCTGGTAGCGCATGCTATCCACGGATTGAGCCCGCGAGCCAATCGACCTTTCATCGTGCTGAATTGTGCCGCCATTCCGGAGGCATTATTGGAGGCGGAGTTGTTCGGCCACACCCGCGGAGCTTTTACCGGAGCGATCCAGGCTCGCACCGGTCGGATGGAGGCTGCGCACGGAGGAACTTTGTTTCTGGACGAGATTGGCGAAATGCCCATGGCACTGCAGGCAAAAGTCCTGCGATTTCTTGAAGCCGGGGAGTTACAGCGGATCGGCGAAAATGAACCGGTTCGAGTCGATGTTCGCGTGATCGCGGCCACCCACCAGCCCTTGCTGCAGTGCGTAGAAGAGGGGAAGTTTCGCAGCGACCTCTATTTTCGGTTGGCCGTTTTTCCCGTTCAGACACCGTCGTTGGCGGAACGTCGCAGCGACATTCCGGAACTCGCTGCCTACTTCCTTGAGAAGCTGGGCCGCACAGGTCCTTCAAAAGTCTTTCATCCTGATGCTCTGGAAAAGTTATGCAGTCACGCCTGGCCGGGTAACGTGCGCGAGCTAGGTCATGTGGTCGAACGAGCCTACATTCTAGCCGAAGACCGTCCCATGATTACCGCTGCGGAAATTCGCATGCGGTCTCGTGAACGGAGTTCGACGGAATAGAGAATCTGAGGATTCTCTTATCCGCCGTGCCCGACTTTAGTCCTTCTAATTGCACATCGACGGTTTGGAGCGAATCTTGAGAGCGAATCGGAAAAACTTTCGCTCGATTACCCCACATGCCATGGCGGCGGACGTTGTCGGTCAAAAGCCCCGGGAGGAACGATGGAGATTACGACACCCTTAATGGATGTACTGGGAAAGTTTCTGGACCTGACCAGTACGCAATTCAAGCTGACCAGCAGTAATGTCGCCAATCTGGATACTCCGAACTATCGCGCCATTGGCATCGATTTTGCCGCGGAGTTTTCCGCGGCCGCGTCGCAAGCGCTGGTCGCACGTCAGGATGGCAGCGGCGGTCAGTCGGCAGGAACTTCCGACGCCTCGCTCACCGCTCGGACGCCCACAGTCATGCAGGTGGATGGATTATTAGAAAGGCCAGACGGAAACAACGTTTCGATGGATCGGGAAGGTCTCAATCTGGCCAAAGAGCAACTGGATTACAAAACTGGGATCGAGTTGCTGCAGGAGCAGTTGTCGGTGATTCGCAGCGCCATCCAGGCACAATAGGCACTCCAGAGTCGCAGGGGCAAGGAGAATGTATGAATCTGTTTGGCGTAATGGATATCAGCGGTTCAGCTCTGGAGGCAGAAAGAGTCCGCGCCGAAGTGGTTGCCGCGAACATGGCCAATGCGAACACCACACGCACGGAGAGCGGAAAACCATACCAGCGCCAGCACGTTGTCTTTCAGAGCTCCGCCGTGGATTCGCCGCAGGATTTTGCCAGTACGCTGCTTTCCTCCTCCTCGCCCGGTCAGGCGAGGGAAGTGGGCGATGGAGTTCGAGTGGCTGCTGTGATCAGCGATTCGGCCGCTCCATTGCAGCGGTATGATCCCGGCCATCCCGATGCGGATGCCAAGGGCTTTGTCACCTATCCCAACATCAACCCGCTGACTGAGATGGTGGATCTGGTGGGGGCGCAACGCGCGTATGGAATGAATGTTTCCGCGGTGACGGCGGCGAAGTCCATGATTACGTCCACGCTCGATCTTTTGAAGTAGGGCGCAACGAGGTTTATCCGCGATGGTTTGAAACGCGAGGAGAGAGGATACAGCGATGACAGCGATTCCGGGGATTCCGGCAGCCGCGCAAC
>JAZKAG010000080.1:8476-29736 GCA_040389265.1 Acidobacteriota bacterium | reverse complement strand
AACGGGTGATAGCGGATGTTGGCTCGATGAAGGGAGCAGCCGGAATTTCCGGCAGCAGGGATGTCTCGCCGTCCTATCCGACGCCCTTCGCCGGTCTGTTGCAGGATGCGATCGGCAAGACACAGCAACTGGAAACGGATGCGGCCAACACTGTGACCGGACTGTTGTCCGGCCAAGGCGTCGACGTGCACACTGCCATGATTGCAACCGAAAAAGCCAACCTTGGATTTGAAATGATGGTGGCCTTTCGTAACAAAGCGGTTGCCGCGTATCAACAGTTGATGGGGTTGCAATTTTGATTTTGCAATTCAGCAGTAGACACGAGACATAATGGCAGAAAAAACGACAACTCCGCCTCCCTCCTCCGCCCTGGTCAAGACAGGAATTGAGGAACGCCTCTCTGCAAATACACAGGCATTGCGCGCTCGCATCGCCAGCATGTCTCCGCGTCAGCGCTGGGGATGGGTGGCATCGCTTGCGGTGTTGCTGGCGGTCGGTGGAGGCATGATCTGGATGGCGATACGTCCGGAGATGCGGGTGTTGATGAGTGGACTGGAGGCGCGGGATGCGCAGCAGGTAGAACAGGAATTAATGCAGGCCAACATTCCTTATGATTTGACTCCAGACGGCACCACGCTTCGCGTACCCGACGTTTCCTTGAATAAGGCGCGGCTCGCGATTGCCGGACGGGGCCTGCCGTCAAGCGGCCGCATGGGATTCGAAATCTTCGATAAACCAAACTGGGTGGGCTCGGAATTCGATGAACGGGTGAACTATCAGCGAGCTCTCGAAGGGGAGCTGGATCATACGATCGAATCGCTGAATGCGGTGCAGCAAGCGAGAGTCAATTTGGTTTTGCCGCACGATTCGCTGTTCACCGACGACCAACGTGCCGCGAAAGCGAGCGTGGTGCTGAAGCTGCGGCGCTCTTTGAGCGAGGAAGAGGCGCAATCCATTCGAAGTCTGGTGGCGGGGGCGGTCGATACGTTGAAGGCAGGCCAAGTGACACTGGTCGATGCCGACGGTCGACAGCAGTTTGGTCCCAAGTCCGCAGGCGCGGAAGAGGCCCAGTACGAGCAACTGCTCACCAATAAAGTGTTGGCGACTCTTATGCCGATTGCGGGCGAGGATAATGTTCGAGCCTCGGTGACGGCGGATTTCGATTCTAGCAGCGAAGACGACGTGGATGAAGTCTACGATCCCAATAAAGTTGTGACACTTTCGAGTGATCGCACCGAGGCCAGCTCCGGAGGGGTGCCTGCCGTCGGCGGTGTTCCCGGGACGGCCAGCAATGCTCCCAATGCGAAGCCGGTCTATCCACAACAGACCACTCCGCTGCAGAACAGCAAGCGAGAGCGAGACAACTATGCGGTCAGCAAGGCGGTGCATCATCGCGTCCAGGGCCCAGGCCGGCTGCGCCGGGTAACCGCTGCCATTTTGATTAATGATCGCCTGGTCCGCTCCGCCGATGGCAAGCATGTCACCTGGGTGGCGCGAACTCCCGCAGAGATGCATGAAATACAGCAACTGGCGCAAGCAGCGGTCGGAATTGATGCGGCTCGAGGCGATCAATTGACGGTGCAGAACCTCGCCTTCGCCGACAATGCCAACCCGGTTACGTCCAATCTTGCCACGCGGTTGATCGATCACGTTGGAGACAGCATGGGGTTCATGCGCTATGGAGTCCTGTTCCTGGTGTTCCTGATGGTGCTGGTCTTCATTGTGCGGCCGGTGCTGGCCCAGATCAAACAACTCAGTTCCTCGGTGCAGACCATGTCTGCCGCTGGCGGCCATGCGCCGCAGCTGAAGTCCGCCTCAGGCGCACCCCATTTGGATCAAACCCCGGACTTAAGTTTTGAGCGTCAGCAGGCGCGGGCGCAGGTCCTGTTCGATCATGTTTCGGACTACGTCAAGAAAGAGCCGCAGCAAGGCACACGGCTACTGCAGAGTTGGGTCCGCTCGGCACATAAGTCTTGATGGCGTTACCTGCGGTTGGGCGCAAACGGATGCTCCCACAATAATTCGGCTCGCTGTTAAAAGAAGGGTGGGAGGAGATTGGGATCGATGGCGACAGCAACCACAGTTCCGCAGATTGCGGTGCAGGAGACAGTGGCAGCACCGCTTGCTGCGGAAGTCAAGGATAAGTCTCCGCTCAAGAATCTCACTCCACTGCGTAAGGCTGCGGTGTTGATGATTACGATCGGGGATGAACTGGCACGGTCGATCTATCAAAATCTCTCTGAACAGGAACTGCAGTTATTGACAGAAGAAATTGCCTCGGTGCGAGACGTTAGTCCCGAGGTAGCGAGCGCCGTGCTGGAAGAGTTTTATGAGCTGATCGAGACTCAGCAGTACATGGTGCATGGGGGGCTGGAGTATGCCACCAAGCTGCTGGTGGATACCTTCGGCAAACAGCGCGCCGGGGATTTGTTGAGCCAGGTTAAGAACGCGCAAGAGGCCCAGCATGGTGACCTGGCGATGTTGCAGGAGGTCGACCCGCACCAGCTCAGCAAATTTCTGGAAGGAGAACATCCCCAGACAGTGGCGCTGGTGCTGGCTCACCTCGATCCCAAGCGAGCTTCGCAGGTGCTGCAGGAATTGGCCGAGGGACAGCGAGTCGACTCCATCCGACGCCTTGCGGAGATGCAGCAGTTCTCCCCTGAAATGGCGCAGAAAGTGGCGCTCGTGCTGCACAAGCGACTGCTGTCTCTGGGAGACACGCATCGCAAATCCTACTCCGGATTCAAGGGTGTCGCCGACCTGCTGAATCGGCTGGACGCCATGGCTGCGAAATCGATTCTGGAACAAATCGAAAAAGATGATCCGCAGTTAGCCATCAACATTCGCAATTTGATGTTTACGTTTGAAGATTTGGTGACTGTGCCCGCCGCCAGCATTCGAGAATTGATTTCCCAGGTCGATAAGAAGCAGCTGGCGCTGGCATTGAAGGGTGCCAATCCTGAATTGAAAGCGCATCTGTTCAAGGCACTCAGCTCTCGAGCCATTGAAATGCTGCAGGAAGATATGGAGGTCCTTGGACCGGTTCGCGTGCGGGAAGTGATGGCTGCGCAACAGGAAATCCTGGTTCTGGCAAGAAGATTGGAAGCCGACGGCAAGCTCATCCTTGCGACCGAAAAAGAGGATGACCTAATGGTGTAGTGAACCAGACATTCCCACCGGATTGGATGACTGGGGTATAGCGAGCGAGAAGCAAGCGAACAGGTGGAAGAAATCGCAGGAGCAAAGGGGAACTAAAGTGGCAGCGACACGAGTAATTCGCGCAGACAGCCAGGGCTCGGATCCAGTCGGCCTGCCGGTTCTGGAACGACTGCAATACCCCAGCGCAAACCCGGTCAGAACGCTGGATGACTCGTCGGCAAAAAAACCTCACCATGGTACGAAATCCGCCAATTCCTGGGTCGCGTTGTTCCCCGATCACGCGGATGGTTTTGCCGCCTCGGAGGATTCGCGAGCGGATTCAGGGCTGGACTTGCGAAGCGATGCACGTCGCTCTCTAGCTGAACTTGAGCAACGTTTGCAGGAGGAACGAGCCGCCGCGGAGCAGGCGATCGCCGCTGCTCGTGAACAAGGCCGTCTCGAGGAGCGCCAGGCGTTGCAGCAGCAGCTCAACGCCGGACAGCAGCGAGTACAGGCACAAATGGTCCAGGTACTCGAGCAATTTCGACTTGAACGGCAGAGCTACTTCCACAATGTCGAGGGAGAAGTTGTGCGTCTCGCCCTGGCAATTGCTTCGCGGGTTCTTCATCGAGAAGCGCATCTGGATCCAATGCTGCTGTCCGGCGCGGTGCGCGTAGCGCTGGAGAAGCTGGGTGATTCCAGCCATGTCGTCATGCGTGTTCCGCCACGAGAGGTGGAAACGTGGAAAGAATACTTTCGCGCAGCAAACAATTTGAGGATCCAACCAGGAGTTCTGGAAGATCCTTCGCTCTCCCCAGGAGAGTGCCTGCTGGCGACAGAACTGGGCACCATTGAGCTAGGTGTGCGGGCGCAGCTGGAAGAGATTGAGAAGGGTTTTTTCGATCTACTGGATCGCCGCCCTGCAGAATCAAGCACCAATACTGCGACGGTATCGCCGCGCAGCGCAGTCTAGGGTTGCCTCCGGCGTTAAGTCTCCGCGAGCGGAAAGGAGAAAAGCGATGTCGGATCCCATGGTGCCGGAAGGATGGGGAGTGGATGCGATTCCTCTATTTCAGCCGTCCGTCCGTCCGCTGCGCGATCCGAAAGACCGTCCGCAGAAAGACTCGTTATCTGCCGAGCGTATCTCCGGCGAACTCGAATCGACTGCAGCGCGGGATGTTTTTGAAGAGGATAGCTGGCAGCCGAATTCCTCCGACGACGATATTGAGGGCTACTCTTCGCGATGGGTACGACCGCGAGCCGACAACGCCATTCCGCAACATGAAGCGGATCCTTTGCAATCGTCGTGTGAGAACGAGCAAGTTCTAAGTGCGTATTTTCGACGACTGGAGAAACGGCCCGCCTGGCGCTGGCATGGACGCGTCATCGAGGCCACCGGTCAGACCATTGAGTCGGAGGGTCCATTTTGTTCCGTCGGCGAATGCTGCGAAATCCTCGATCGCGAAGGAAACAGCCACCCAGGAGAGGTCATTGGTTTTCGCGGTCCGCATGTCCTATCGATGACCCTGGATTCCGCCGACGGTATACGCTTCGGAGATAGTGTGGCGGCACTGGGCGACACACCTTCCATCGACGTGGGAGATGATCTGCTGGGTCGGGTATTGAATGCGCAAGGCTACCCGCTCGATGGCGGTCCACGGCTGCGCGTGCGGGAAAGGTATCCCTTGGAACGGGCGATTCCGCAGCCTATGGATCGAGTCCCCATTCAGACCAGGCTTGGCACTGGGCTGCGCGCCATCGACGGACTGCTCACCGTAGGTCGGGGACAACGGCTGGGCATCTTCGGTGGCTCTGGGGTGGGAAAGAGCACCTTGATCGGCATGATGACGCGCAACACGGCCGCGGATTTAACGGTTGTGGGGCTGGTCGGGGAGCGAGGCAGGGAAGTTCGCGAATTCCTTGAAGACAGCCTTGGCGACCGGGGCCGCAAACGCTCTGTGGTACTGGTGTCAACCAGCGATCAATCTCCGCTGTTGCGCATGCGCGCGGCCATGGCTGCCACCTCGATCGCCGAATTCTATGCGGCTCAGGGAAAGCACGTGCTGCTGGTACTCGACTCCTTGACGCGCTATGCGATGGCAGCCCGGGAAATAGGCCTGGCCGCCGGCGAACCGCCCACAGCGCGCGGGTATACACCGTCCGTGTTTCGCCGCATGGCTCGACTGATTGAGCGTGCCGGGCAATACGCGACGGGCAGCATTACTGCGTTTTATACGGTTTTGATGGAAGGCGATGATTTGCAGGATCCGCTGGTGGACGCAGCCCGGTCGTTCCTCGATGGACACATTGTTCTGGCCCGCGGTCTGGCGTCAGAAGGATGGTATCCGCCGGTCGATGTGCTGGAGTCGATCAGCCGCTTGATGCCGGCGGTCACCACGCCAGAGCATCGCGAACGCGCGATGCTGATCCGACAACTGCTCTCCTCCTATGCTCGATCGGAAGATCTCGTGCGCATAGGAGCCTATAAGGCTGGCTCCGATCCTGATCTGGATCGGGCCCTGGCAGCGCGTCAAAAACTTCGCGCTTTTCTCGAGCAGAAACCGGAAGACAGTTCTTCATTCGAACAAACTCTCAGCCAGATGCTGGCACTGCAACTGTAATTGGCAACCGGATTTTACTCATGGCAAAGGCTCTGCAGCGTATTTTGCGGATTCGACAACTGGCCGAGGAACAGGCGCGCCTGGAAGTCGAACGCGCGGCGCAACGCGCTCGCCAGGTCTCAGCGGCATGCGCCCAACAATCGACCCTGGAACAGCAGCAACGTTTCACCCTTGCCGCAAGCTGGGCTTCCAAGCCGCACGATGAACTGTCCGTGCAAGGATCGTCTGCCACCACGAAAGTTGATGCCGGTGAAGTCGTGCAGGAAAAAGGCTGGTTAATGGAAGAAGCGGTTCTTGAATTCTTCGGTTGGAGACGAATGCGCCTGGAACAACTTCGTGAAGTAGAGCTGGCTCGAATGGAGCCCTTGGTTGCCATCTATACCGAGCGCCGTCGTGAACTTCGTCAGACCGAGCAACTGCTGGAACAACAGGCGGCCAGGGAAGTCATTCAAAAAAATCGTCGTGCGCAGGCTGAGACCGATGAATGGTTTTCACAGCGAAACCGAATGCCAAAACGCCAAGAGCTTCGTCGCACCTCTCCCGTTCAAGGCCAGGATCCTACCCGTGATGACGGCTGAAGGACCAGCGAGTGCGTTCATCGGCGATTCTAAGTCAATCCTTATCGATCTCTCATCTGCTGGGATTACCTTTGGCACTTCATCTGCACACAATCCTGGCATCTGGAGATTGTGTTTGCATGACTGCGATCCATGCGATGGACGTTGCCTCTCCTCACCCCGCGATGCACGGATCCGCGAGTGCAGGGCCATCCAAAGACGAGCCTGGTCGCCCATTCTCTGAAGTGATGCGATCCGCCGTTTCCCCGACGCGGTCGAGACAGACGGCACAGACACATCCCAGGGCTGTAGCTGCATCTGGTTCTACACGTCCACTCTCCAATCGGACTGTGATGCATGCGGGGGTCAAATCGTCACGCTCTCAAGCATCGGCCTCCCGAGCATCCAGTGCGACAGAGAGTAACCGTGCAGGAGCAGCGGCAGAAGTTGATGACGAAGGCGTCGAATCATCCGCCATTTCGTATTCCTCCTCTGCTGACCCGAATGGAGATGCTTCCTTAACGGTGGCCGCAGGGATGCCGCCACCAGTTGCCGACGTGAGCGCTGCGGATCAAGCGATCGCGGCGACGCCACAGCGGGTTCACTCCGCTAACAACGACGCGGAATCTTCCTCCCGCTGGAGCGGGCACAAATCAACGTCATCCGCCAAAGAAGTGAATGGAGGTCTGAGCCAATCGGGCTCGTCTTCGATTTCTGCACTCACGTCGATCGCGAATTCCAATGGGCCGGCGATTGCGCCAGATATGCTCGTCGGCATTTTACCGACTGAAAAGAATGCGGCGTCCAGTGAAGCAAAGAATACATCCGGCCCATATATCTCGACTGGAGCTCCAACAGCTGGGTCACACGTTCGCAATCCGCAGATGGATGCGACCCCGGTAATGGGCGAGACAATGTTGGATGCATCGGGCAATTCCATCGACGGTATCCCCGCAATGCACGACCAAGTTCCTGACCACGGAGTCCGGAAAGAGGATGCAAGTTCCAGCGCGACTCCCAATACTGACCCAACTCAGGATGGGAAGCCCACAGCAATGGGAGGCGCAAGTCAATCCGCGTTCCATGGCGATCGAGTTTCAGCGCAGCCGCAAATGAGCGCAGTGGCAAAGAATGTTGTCGACACCGCGAACACTTCAGATCCCGTTTCCGCCAGTGCAATTGGTACTCTGAGCGATCGCGCCAAAAACATCGGCCGGGATAGCTGCAACACAGCGATATCTCCCACGGATACCAAGGATGGGTTGCGAAGCGCCAGCTTTTCGAGCGCGATTTCCACGCCCGGATTGGCGACGAGGGATCCACAGACTTTGCATTCGACTTTCGGGGATGCTAGCTCAGGGTTACAAAACGGCTCCAGCGTCTTTTCCTCCGTCGGCCATCCCAGCGCATCTGGAAGTCTTTCCTCACCTACAACAGGATCGACGTCCCTGCGCGCCACAACTGCAGATGCATTTACAGCCTTGGACAGCGCCGCTTCAGGAGAGCGGGGAGTGTTATTGCATGCCGCGCCGCATCAGGTTGCGGTCGGCATTACCGATCCCTCGCTAGGTTGGGTGGAAGTTCGGGCCGAACGAGTTTCTGGGCAAATCGCGGCGGCATTGATCGCCAACTCGGCAGCCAGCCATGCGGCTTTAACGGCGGTGCTGCCAACCATGGCGAACTATTTGCAGGAGCACCACCCCGGGGTGCAGCAGGTTCATGTGGAACCTTCGCTGACAGGCGGCCAGGCGGGGGCAGGATCGCAGGGACAGGCTTCGTCACAAAGCGAGGGGCGCACCCCATTGGACAATTTGACGAGGGTCAATCAGAGCACCAATTCCTGGAGCAATGTGCCGTCGGCACAACCAGCCGTCACAGCCGGTTCACGGATCAACCCTATCTACGAGGGGCATCGTTTTAGCATTCGCGCTTAAGAATTGCAGTCAAGATCGAGGAAAGGAAACATGAGGTGACTCTTCTACTGGGAATTTTGGATCATGTGAAACAGGCTGTTACTGCGCCGTTCGAATCGAAGTCGCAGGCACAGGCAACGGGAGTGAAGGCATCCGCGTCCTCCAATAACGGCACAGGTTCCACCGGCGCCTCCACCAACCAGGCAACGATTACGGCGAATGATTTTTTGACGCTGCTGGTCACTGAGATTCAGAATCAGGATCCGACGACGCAGACCGATCCCATGCAATACATTACACAGCTGGTCGGAGTAAATAGTCTGGAGCAGCTGGTTCAGATCAATCAGACGCTGACTACCGCGACAGGAAGTACAAGCCCCACGGGACATGTTGTCAGCAGTCCGTCGCCAGCGGCCACACCTGCGTCAGCAGCGAAGAGCGCAACCTCGTCTGCGTCCGCAATTGCCAGCCACGTTCTTCCGCTGGGAAGTCACGCGCAACTCCCGGCATCGGCTGATAGTGCCGTCGCCAACGCATTCACGCACGCATCTTCGTTGCCGACCCAGGCGCCGAGTCAAATTCCTCTTAGTCCAGAGGTCATGCGGGCACTGCAGCATTCCATCCCCGGGGCGACCTTTACCGGTTCGTCATCGTTACCGGCCGCAATTCAGACAGGAACAAGTGGTGCAATTCGCTGAAGCAGCCGTTTGTCGCCGGAATGTAGCGGCGTGAACTACCAACACTCTATTTTTCGAGGTGAATTCTTATGGCTTCTTTTTCCATTCCACTGACCGGATTGAACGCCGATCAAGCCGAGCTCAATACCATCGCCAATAATATTGCCAATCTAAACACCGCCGGATTCAAGTCTCAATTCACTTCCTTCGAAGACCTTTTCTATCAGCAGGTGGGCTCGTCCGGTTCCGGCGATCCGGTGCTGGCAGGCCAGGGGGTGAAAGTCGCGACTAATTCAACAAACTTCACTCCCGGCAGCATCAACACCGCTGCAGGAAGCCCCAGCGACGTCGCCTTGACCGGCAACGGCTTCTTTGTGCTGAACAACGGCGGTACGCCGGCGTACACTCGCGCAGGAAATTTTCAAACCGATCAGGATGGAAATCTGACCAGCGTGGATGGTCTGGCTGTCATGGGATACCCTGCAAGCAATGGCGTGGTCAACACCAATGCGCCATTGGCTGCGATTCAGATTCCACTGGGAGCCACGCAGCAGCCGCAGGCCACGACCAAGTTCGCTCTGAATGCAACCAACTTGGACGCGAGCGCTGCATCCGGTACTGTAGTGCCGGCCCAGGTGACGGTCTACGATTCGCTGGGCCAAAGTCACGTGGCGACTGTCAATTTTACGAACCAGGGCGGCAACAGTTGGAGTTACGCCATTTCACTTCCCACCGCCGATTACACCGGTGCAACCGTCAACACAACCGGCACACTCACATTCAATAGCAACGGAAAGCTCACAGCTCCTGCCGCCAATGTATCGGGCATCAGCTTTGGCACCCTCGCCGATGGCGCCAGCGATTTGAACTTCAACTGGAATCTGTACGATGCAAACAACAATCCAACCTTGACCCAGGTAGCATCGGCCTCCACCGTAGGAAGCACCACACAGAATGGATATTCCAGCGGAAGTTACCAGGGGTTTTCAGTGGGGTCCGACGGAACTATTTCGGTTCAATTCTCCAACGGACAGACGCAGTCGGTCGGTCAACTGGCCATTGCCACCGTGAATAATGTGCAGGGGCTTTCCCGTCTCGGTAACAATAATTTTGCAGCCACCCTGGCTTCCGGACAGGCAACAGTCGGCGTTGCCGGCAGCGGTGGACGCGGCACCATGGAAGGCGGAGCGTTGGAGGAATCGAATGTCGACATCTCCAGTGAGTTTTCGAACTTGATCGTGGCCCAAAGTGCCTATGAAGCAAATGCAAAATCGGTGTCAACCTTTAATACAGTGACCCAGGCAACTATCAACATGATTCAGGGGTAATTGCTGCGACGAATCGCGGCGGAGCCGGCATTACAGTTGGCTTCGCCCGGGATTCAGGCCGTATCTTCGTCTTCTCCGAATAGCACATTAGAAAGTTTAAGAACTTTCTTACTTTGGCTCTCCTTCCTTGGTTCCATTCCTGCACGTCTTCCGATTGTTATGGCGATCACCAAGTCCTCGAAGCTTGTTCACACGCTAGCGGCAGAATCTCTGCGGCCGTAATGACATCGGCTGCAGACTCGATGTATTTCAGTTGATTGTCCGCGGTGATCTAGAGGAACACTTCGCCGGCTTGAAGGATGCACTTCATGGAAGCGCTGCAGGAACCGAGCCCGTCACACCACGAGTCCTCTTCCGACGAGTTCTTCGGGCAAGGGGAAGCGCCTCAGCTCGAGACTTCGCATCCTCAGCCTGCGATCTCTCAGCGTAACGCGTGGCCGGCAGTGGAGTGGTTGCCGATCCAACTGGATGTGGCTTTGCCGGTAGTGCGATTTTGCGTTCGAGATTTACTGGGGTTGGCGGCCGGCCAGGTTATTCCTACGGCGTGGTCGAGCGGCGAAGATCTTCCGCTCGCGATTGACGATGTGCAGTTGGCCTGGGTGGAAATGGAAGTTGTGGATCAGGAGATGGCAATTCGCATCACGCGACTGTTGTGAGAATAAATGGTCGGCGATGACTTGGATGCCGGGCAGGAAGAGGAAGGATAGTGATGGCCAGGGAAATGGCTGCGATGTGGAGAAGAGCGAATGGACTGGTGCGAGTTCCGGGACAGTTGTCGCACCAGGCGTCCGACCCGATGTGGAATCCAGCCGATGTGGGGACGGGCAATTCAGATCGATGCACGTCCGGATGGCGGAACTGGATACCAGCCCTGGACCGTACCCCGCCGCTGTGGCAATTCTTCGTTCGTCTGCTGCGGTGGTGGAAAACAACATTCCATGCAGGCGCTGCGCCGTCAACGCAACTGCGTCTGGTCGGACAACTGGCATTGGGAGCCAAGCGCCATCTTTCCCTGGTGGAAGTAGGCGGCGCGCAATTTCTGGTCGGCGGCGGGGTTGAGGATATTTCAGTGATCGTTCCAGTCCCGGCACCAAAATTATCTGAAAACTTGTCCGACGCACCTCGGCCGCATCCCTTATGAATCTACTCGCACTACTGCTGCTGGCGCCGGCTCCGCTGGTGGAACCGACAACCAACGGATTGCGCATCGCAGGCAACGGAACGGTCCCCTGGACAATTATTTTTGTCCTGACCTTTCTCACGCTGATTCCGGCGCTGCTTCTGTCGATGACACCAATGGTGCGTCTGTTGGTGGTCTTTCATTTTCTGCGGCAGGCACTGGGAACGCAGACCGCCCCCAGCAACCAGGTACTGATGGGTCTTGGTTTGATGATGACATGGTTCCTGATGCATCCGGTTCTAATGCAGGTGGATCAACAGGCTGTCGAGCCCTTCCGCACCGGTCAGATCAGCGGCACTCAGGCAATTGAGCGCGGAATGAAACCACCCGAACTCTACATGCTGCGCTATGCGCGGGAAAAAGACCTGGCACTGTTTGCTTCCGCCACCATGGAGAAACGGCCCGCCAAGCCCGAAGATCTGCCGCTGCGTGTGGTCGTTCCTGCGTACATGTTGTCGGAACTCAAGGCGGGCTTCCAAATTGGAGCTGTCCTCTTCCTCCCATTTTTGTTGGTCGATCTGGTGGTGGCTTCCATCACTACAGCCATTGGTATGCTGCAGCTGCCTCCCGTGGTGATCTCAACTCCACTGAAGATTTTGCTGTTTGTGATGGTAGATGGGTGGAACCTGCTGGCGGGCTCGCTGTTGAAGAGCTTTTGAGATCGTTTGCACGCACCGAGGCAGCGAAAGGAAGTCCCGTATGGGTCCAGACCAGGTGACAGAACTCGCACGGCGCCTATTGACGGAAGCCATGCTATTAAGCGCGCCCCTTCTTTTAGCTGCGGCGGTGATCAGTATCGGGCTAAGTGTGCTCCAGACTTTGACCTCCATTCAGGAACAGACCATCACAACAATTCCCAGGCTGGCCGCCGTCGCCGTCATGTCGATTGTGGGCATGCCATGGCTGCTGCGCAACTTGGTGGGATACACCATTTCGCTGTTTCGAGATTTTCATCGGTTTCTCGGCTGATTCCAAACGGGCCGAAGGCGCGAGATTTTTGGCGAGGGAATCAGGAGAATCATGGCGGACTGGAGCGGCTTTGTTACAGCAGGAATTCTGGTGCTGATTCGTGTCAGCGGCCTCATGCTGTTTGTTCCGTTCTTCTCCTCCACTGCGATTCCGCGCACCGTGAAAGCTGTATTCACCTTTGTGGTCGCGGCGCTTCTGACGCCAATTGCCGCCAGCCATCCAGGCGCTGTGCCCGAATTGGGCTTGACTTCAATGCTGGGGGAGTTGAGCACGGGCTTGCTGTTTGGTCTTTCGCTCACATTGTTGATGGAGATGCTGAATTTTTCCGGGCAGCTGCTTGGCTTGCAATTCAGCTTTTCGCTGGTGAATGTACTCGATCCCAACTCCTCCATCGAGACGCCGCTGCTAAGCCAATTGTTAAATACGGTCGGTCTTCTGGTGCTACTGGCCGCGGGTCTCGATCGTACTTTGCTGTCCGCCTTGATGCACACTTTCGCCGTGGTTCCGGTCGGCACTGCCTGGATGAACACACGCGCCAGCCTGACCCTGGTCGAGATGACCAGTGGAGTTTTTCTAGCCGCAGTGCAATTATCGGCGCCCGTGATCGCGGCCACGTTGCTGGTGGAAGTGGTGGTGGCTCTGGTCGGCCGCATGTCGCCACAGCTACCGGTGTTGTTTGTCGGCATTCCGCTCAAGACGCTCATTGGTTATGTCGTTCTGATTGGTTCGCTGGGGGTGTGGCCGCGATTTATTGAGGCTCGTTTCGACGGGCTGCTCAATCAAGGCATGCAACTGGTTCTCGCGGCGCATCGCGCGTAGGGATATATGGCAGGCGATAACGGCGACAAGACAGAGAAAGCCTCACCGCGACAGAAACAGAAAGCCCGCGAGCGCGGCGATATGGTACACAGCCGCGAGCTGACCAGCGCCATTGGCATGGGAGCGGGAGTGCTCGCCATCGGCATGGTGACGGAGCGCTTCGCCGTGGGATGGCGGGCGGCGTATGTGCATCTGCTCGCTCTCGGCAGTCACAGCGATATGAGTTTGCAGGATGGAGCGGTGGTGAACAATATGGTGCGCGCCAGCGTGTATCAGACCGCATTTCCTGTGCTGCTCGTATTGGCCGTCATTCTGGCTGCAGGCCTTTTGGTGGGCATCGCGCAGTCGGGAGGCTTGCAGTTTCATGGCGAGTCTTTGCAGCCCAAGTTCGACCGGCTCTCTCCAGCATCGAACTTGAAAAACCTGTTCTCGCTGCGAGCATCGACGCGCCTGCTGAAATCGCTGGTGCCCGCAACACTGGTCATGATTTTGGGCTGGGACATACTGCACGACACCGTGCTGGCTCTGCCGGTGCTATCTCTGACGCAACTGCCACTGCTGTTTGCCAGTCAATATCGGCTGTTGCTGGCCACCAGCGGCATCCTGCTTTGCTGGTCGGCGTTGGACTACGTAGTGGAATGGCGCAGTTGGGAACAGCGTTTGCGCATGAGTAAAGAAGACATGCGCAAGGAATACAAGGAGATGGAAGGCAATCCACAGATTCGCAGTCGCATTCGCTCCATCCAGCGGCAGATGCGACGCCGCAGATTGCAGGCCGATGTTTCGAAAGCCAGCGTGGTGATTACCAACCCTACTCACTACGCCATAGCCCTGGAATTCAACTTTGAGACCTTGCAGGCCCCCAAGGTGCTGGCCAAGGGAAGAAATCTTATGGCGGAGCGGATCAAGGATGAGGCTCGCTGGGCTGGCGTTCCTATCGTAGAAAATCCTCCGCTGGCGCGTTCTCTGTTTCGATCGGTCGAGCCGGGACAGTCGATCCCGCACGATTTGTATGCTGCCGTTGCGGCGATCCTGGCTTTCCTCTATCGCCAGCAGGTGGAAGAGAAGATGCGCGCCAGCTCGCGTGAAGCGCGCCGGACGCAGCAACCTGTGCATCCCGTTTCGGCCCACCAGGTTCCGCGGTTGCGGCTGGGACGTGGAATAGAAAAATCCAAGGAAAGTAAGTCCGACTTTGGCACGAAGGATGCATCAGCGTCAGCAACAGACCCAACCATGCAGGATTCCAGCAAGGACGACTCGTCCGCAGCCAGTTCTTCGAACAATGGACGGGACTTTGCCGGGCCAGGAGCAGGACAGTGAGCACGCAAGTCGTCGCACGAAACCCGATTCCGGAATCGCAGCCCAAGGGGAGCGGCCTGTTGCATTGGATCACGCCGGAGATGAGCCGTCGTGCTCATGAGATGCTGTTGCCGGCGACCGCCATCAGCATGGTGCTGGTGATGCTGGTGCCATTGCCAGCCTTCGCGCTGGACTTGCTGCTGACCATTTCGATCACCGCGTCGTTCCTGGTATTTCTGTCGGCAGTGCAGCTGCGCCGCGCGGTGGAGTTTTCAGTCTTTCCGACCCTGTTATTGCTGCTGACACTGTTCCGCTTATCGCTGAACCTGGCCTCCAGCCGTCGCATTCTGCTGCATGGTTTCGAGGGTACGGGTGCTGCGGGGCAGGTGATTGAGGCTTTTGGACAGTTTGTTGTAGGCGGCAATTACATTGTTGGATTTGTCGTTTTTCTGGCGTTGATTGCAATTCAGTTTCTGGTGGTGAGTCACGGCGCCGTGCGCACCGCCGAAGTCACGGCGCGATTCACCCTGGATGCATTGCCCGGAAAGCAGATGGCCATCGACGCCGATCTGAACGCCGGGGTCATCAATGAAGGGACCGCCCGCAAACGCCGCGAAGCTATCGCGCGCGAAGCCGAGTTTTATGGCGCCATGGATGGCGCGGCCCGCTTCAACCAGAGAGATTCAATGGCGACCATTCTGATCACCGCCATCAATATTATTGCCGGCTTGTTGATTGGAGTGTTCCAGCAAAACATCGCGGTCGGCGAAGCGCTACGCACTTATACGGTCCTCACCGTCGGAGACGGCTTGGTCACCACCATTCCTTCGCTGCTGGTGTCCGTTGCCGGCGGTATTGTTCTGACGCGCGCGGCCTCGTCTTCCGACTCGCTGGGCTCGGAGATCGGTGCCCAAATTTTTCAACGTCCCAGCACCTTGTGGATTGCCTCCGGCTTGTTTACGGTCATGGCCTTGATTCCAGGTCTGCCGAAGCTGCCCTTTCTGCTAATGGCGGCGGGGCTGGGATATATGGCTTATCGCATGCCCGTACCCGTCGCAATTACGCACAGTGAGGATTCAGCGTCCGGAAAAGATGCCAAGGCCGCAGGCGGCCCACAATCCGATAATCTCGCGGCCCTGCTGCCGATTGACGACCTGAGTCTTGAAATTGGTTTTCAGTTGATTCCTCTAGTTGACGAAAAACAAGGTGGGCAAATGCTGGCGCGGGTACGCGCGTTGCGCAAGCACCTGGCCCGGGAACTGGGCTTCATCATCCCTCCCGTGCACATCACCGACAATCTGCGTCTAAAGCCGCGTGAGTACACCATCTCGCTGCGCAGCGCGGAAATGGCGCGCTGGCAGACGGAAGGCAATCAGCTTCTGGCGGTGAACGCCGATCCCAAAGCGCGCGCGTTGCCCGGAACGGAAACTCGCGAGCCGGCCTTTGGCGTTCCTGCGCGGTGGATTCAACCATCGCTCTCAGAACAGGCCATGGCCGCCGGATATTCCGTCGTCGATCCCACGACGGTAATCGCAACGCATTTGGGAGAAGTGATTCGACGCGAAGCGCATCGCCTGCTGGGCCGCGCAGAAACCAAACGGCTGCTCGACAGCCTGCAGGAAACTCACCCCAAGCTGATCGAAGAGCTGGTGCCGAAATTAATGACGCTGGGAGAAGTGCAGCGAGTCCTGCAGCAGTTATTGCGCGAGCAGGTTTCAATCCGCGATCTCGGTTCGCTGTTGGAAGTGATGGTGGAAGCCGCAGCCACCAACAAGAACACGGTGCATTTAGTCGAGACGATTCGTCAGTCGATGGGACGAACTTTGATGCAACCCATGCTCGATGGCGACGGGCAGATGCGGGTCTTCGTGCTCGATCCGTCACTTGAAGAAGAAGTGCTGGCCACGGTCGAAGGGGAAAGCACGCAGCGGTTGTTGGGAGACGGAAGCCAGCCGTCCCGCAATGCAAGCACGTTTCTCCGCCGAATCGTCGAGTCTTGGAAGCAACTCACAGGTGGAGCGTCGAATTCCGGGAGTCCGGTCCTGCTTTGCTCCAGCCCTGCGCGCTATTATCTGCGGCGCTGGCTGGAACCGTTTATGCCTAGAGTCTCGGTTGTCGCACCTGCGGAACTGCCGGTGGATATCCGGGTGCGGTCCTTAGGAACACTGAGCTAGCCAGGTAGTACCGGCATATCTTCGCCGGCATGCAGAAGGAGTCAGCACAATGCCCGTACCCAAGTTTCCATGCGCTGCGGATCGTGAAATCAGTACTCCCCCCCCACTGATGAGTGCTCCGTGCCAGCCGGAGGCCGTCAACGATGGAGATGTGATTGCGGAGGCGCCCTTCCACCAGATGGATGCAGCCGAACGCGAACAAATTCTGATGGAGCATCTTCCCGTGGTGCGGTACATTGCGCGCCGCATTCACGAGCATTTGCCCGCGCATGTCGAGATGGATGATCTGGTAAGCGCTGGCATGGTGGGTCTGGCGGATGCATTTAACAAGTTCGATACCGGCAAGAAAGTGCAATTTCGCAGCTATGCTCAATTTCGAATTCGAGGCGCCATTCTCGACAGTCTGCGCACGTTGGACTGGAGCCCGCGTGAATTGCGTCGCAAGGGTCGCGCCATCGAAACCGCGATGCACACACTTACCGGACGCCTCGGACGAACTCCCATGGAAAATGAAATTGCGGCGGAAATGGACATGTCCCTGGACGAGTACCAACATCTGTTGACAGATCTGAGAGGCTTGGAAATTGGCAGCCTCGATGTTGGCCATTCCGAGGATTCTTCCGACGATGAAGTAGCGTACGTGCCCAGTTCTCTAGAGGAAGGGCCGTTGTTTCACTGCCTGACGGGAGAAATGCGCGCGCGGCTCGCTGATGCGATTACCGCGTTGCCGGAACGCGAGCGCCTGGTGTTGACCCTTTACTACTACGAAGAGATGACGATGAAGGAGATTGGAGTCACCCTCAATGTGGTCGAATCTCGGGTCTCACAAATCCATACTTCCGCCGTGTTGCATGTGCGATCTCTTCTGGCCAACGACCCCCCAAAGCCAGCCGCAGAACAAATCGCACGCCGGACGATGGACCTATCCTCCGGACGTGGCCCAGGAATTTCAGCGGAGAAAGCGAGTTCGATCGGCACTCGCGTCTCGAAAGGCCACTCCATCGCGCGACGACCTGAAGAAGGAGAAGGCACATGGATAAGCCGTTAGCGCAGGAGGAAATCGACGCCTTGTTTGCAGCGGCGCGCACCAGGGGCAGCAGCGCCAAGGAGCCGGCGACAAATCCGCTCTTTCAGCCCTTCACCTTCTCTCGCGTGGGGCAAATAAATGGGGAGCAGATGCGCGCCATCAGCCTGCTGAACGATAATTTCGCGCGGAATCTGACCCACAATCTGGGTGCGTTTCTACGCTGTCACTTTCAAGTGGCGCTGGCTTCAGCCGAACAGTTGCCTTACTCGGAATTCATCGAGCGCATTCCGGAGATCTGTTATGTCGCATCGGTACGCCTGGAGCCGCTTGGAGCTGTCTGCGGCCTGGAACTAGACTTGGCCCTGGCGCTCCCCATGATCGATTTGTTGCTGGGTGGAGAAGGCAAAGCTGCGGCTGTCCGCGAGCTGACGGATATTGAAGAATCGATTTTGGCCAGCGTCGTCGAAGTAAGCTGCCGCGAGCTCACTTCCGCCTGGCAGCCGGTGGGGCTCAACTTCAATTTCGAAAAGCGTCAGCAACAGACACAGATTTCTCGACTCATGTCTCCCACGGAAAAGACGCTTTCGATCAGCTTTGAAATTCGTATGCCGCACGTGCAGGGAAACTTGAACCTGGTTTTCCCGGCGGTGGTCTCGAACACTATCCTGCGGCGATTGATTACCGACTGGGGCCGGCAGAATCGACGCCGATCTCCCGAAATTGCAGCTCGGATGGGTGAACGTTTGCAGCACGTACGCTTACGAGGCGCATTGCAACTGCCCTCGGTTCGTATCCCGGCTACGGAATTGGGTGATCTGCAGGCCGGCTCGATCGTTAAATTCAACCTTCCGGCGTCTCAACTTTGCGAATTACGTATTGCTGGAATACCCCTGTTTCACGCCATTCCAATCCGGGCCGATCAGCACCGCGGCGCCCAGATTACGGCGAGAAACAATCCGTTGTTAAACCGCACGGTGGAATAAGAACATTCTTCGAATAGGTGAATACCCTTTGAAGACACGGATACTATCGCGAAGAAAGTGAGACAGCACACCATGGCCAGCCATCGGAGACTTTTCAACTTATGGTTCGAAATCATGCGCGAGGAGCTGGAAGAGCTGGTGCATGTTCCGGTCACATCGCAGGCCATTCAGGGCATCCCCTCGGCCGCCAGGGCCTACCGAAGTCAGTTGTCGTTCGAAGGTCCCGTGCACGGCGTCATGTATGTGACAGCCTCGTCTTCAAGCCTGGTGCAGCTTTCACAGATGGTGGCCGGAGAAATCCTCAATCCGCAGGCAATGTGGACAGAAGAAGGGTTGGAGGTCTGGCAGATATGGCTGACCGCGACCAGCGGAAAACTAGCAACGCGATTGTCGGAGGAGATCGGCGACAGCTCCAGGAATGCTTGTACGATCGTGTTGCAGGGAACCACCGCCGTGGATGGAACGGATCCCGCAGCAAGCGCCAATACGACGGCCTCGGGAGCTGCCATTCAGGAATGGATTTTACGGGCCGCGGAAGCTGAGTTCGCTCTCTCGGTCAGTGTGCAAGTCATGTTTCCTGGGGATGACGACCCGGCTATTGCTGTGAGTTTGCCCGAGCCTGAGAAATCCTCTGCCGCGCCTGCCGCGCCTGAGATGCCGGACGAGCCGCTGCGCGAGCCAATCGCCGCAACCCCTCTGCCGGAACCGCCCTCCGCAGGGCGCCCGGATCCACCGGCAGCGCAGCCTATCAACACCCAAGCGCACGTCGACCCCTCTGCTTCTCCGCGTAAGGCGAGTGAGACCCGTGAAGAAGATCCGTATCCCTATTCGGAGCCGCAAACCAAGCAGCGACTCGACCTGCTGCTCGACATTGAGTTGGAAGCCACACTGCGATTCGGCGCCCTGGAGTTACCGCTGCGCGAAGTGCTCGAGCTAGGACCCGGCGATGTGTTGCCGCTGGATCGCCATGTCCGCGAACCAGTGGAACTGGTGGTGGGCGACCGCATTGTCGCTAAAGGCGAGGTGGTGCTGGTGGGTGGAAACTTCGCTCTGCATGTGACCGAAGTTGCCGAGCCTCGGCGGCGTCTAGAAACCATTCGATGTCTGTTTTAGAAGCATTGCAACCGCAGCTCGATTCGAAGTTGGCATTACACAGCGGTTGTCTACAGCCGTCCTGACGAGAGATCAAAGAAAATGCAAAGGTGAATGAAGATGACCATTTGGACAGAGCAGCTTGACGCGCGACGAAAAACGGGGATGCGCGAACTCCCGGTGACCTGGGCCGAAGCTGCGAAGAGCACCGATACGTGGCCGCCCAGCTGGGGCAAGACTCCCGCCCATTTACCGCTGATGAATACTTGCATGAACGTCGATTGCAAAACCAGCTGGCTTCGATTGTGGAGACGTCGGAATATACCCCGGTTTGAAGGGCAGTGGGCCTGCAGCGCAGACTGCATGCGCGTGCTGATCGAGCAAGCGGTGGAACGCGAGCTAGGCGATGCCGCACCGCTGGAACCTCGAACACACAAGCATCGCATTCCACTTGGATTGCTGATGCTTTCCCAGGGATGGATTACCCAGGAACAGTTGCGCCGCGCCCTGGATGCGCAGCGTGAGGCAGGAGGAAAAGTTCGCATTGGAACGTGGCTTATGCGGCAATGCAATTTGTCGGAGGAACAAGTGACGCGCGCTCTCAGCATGCAGTGGGGCTGCCCGGTGCTATCTCTCTCCGGACATCAGCCGGAAACGGTTTCGACTCTGATTCCGCGCCTGCTGCTCGATACCTATAGCATGGTACCGCTGCGCAGTGGTTCCAGTCGCCTGGCGTATCTGGCGTTCGAGGATCGCCCGGACCCCTCTGTTGCCCTTGCCGTGGAACGCATGAGCGGGATCCATATCGAAGCCGGAGTGGTGACCGCCTCGCAATTTTTGCGGGTTCAGGAACGCATGTTGCGTGCACCCTTTCCCAAGGCGAGGCTGCTGGAAGGGAAAATCCCAAGCACGGTGGCCACGGAAATGGCTGCGATCATCGAACGGTTGCGACCTCATCAGGCCAAGCTGGTACGCATGCACGGTTATTTCTGGATGCGGGTATGGCACCACCCCGTGGCGGCGACCTCTCCAGTCAATCCGTATATGGGTTCGCTGAGTCTCGTGCCGAGAGTCCATCAAGTGGAAGACGTTTTGATTCGATTTCGGCCGGAAGAATAGGCGGCATCTGTGTCATGCAGGCGCCGGCTGCAGGAGCCGATGGGAAGCTTCTTTCAAACAAAACACCGCCGATCCGGCGGCGAAAAAAGAGAAGACACTCGCGGGTGGGCCGGAATGGCATCGAAATGAGGGTTTTTTAATCCGTTGGCTGCGCACTCCGGCACGCTTAGTGCAGAGAAGTACAGTATTGGAGAAATCAGGTAACCGTGGACAGTGGATACTACGCAGCTTTTACAGGATTACTGGCACGGCAACAGGCGCTCGATGCTGTGGCCAATAATTTAGCCAACGCCAACACCAACGGCTTTCGCGCGGAACGGGAGTTCTTCAGCGATGCGTTGACCGGACCCAACGCATTCGGCTC